>JALOLN010000032.1 GCA_025455945.1 Actinomycetes bacterium | reverse complement strand
CCTGGCCGCCGAGGGCCTGGCCACCGCCAACGACTACGCCGCACCCGTGCCGGTCGAGCCCGGGCTGGTGCTGCTCACCGCGGCCGGCGCCGGCCTGGCCGCGCTCGCGGTGGACACCCTGGCGGTCACCTACCGGTCGGCGGCCCTGGCCGGGCTGCCGCTGCTGGCCCTTTACGCGGTGCCCGTTGCCGTGGTCCGGGACGGCGTGCCCGGGCTGCTGTTCGTCCTGGCCGGGCTGGGCTGGCTCGCGCTGCTGCTCGCCGAGGGCCGCGAGCGGGTCTCGGGCTGGGGCCGGCTGCTCCGCCCCCGGGTGGCCACGGCCACCCTGCCCACCGCCACCCAGCCGTCCACCACCCCGACCGGGGCGGCCCTCGGCGCGGTCGGGCGCCGGGTCGGTGCGGCCGCGCTCGGCCTGGCCGTCGTCGTCCCGGCCCTGGTCCCCGGGCTGGAGGAGGGGGTCCTGCGCCGCGGTGGCGGCGGCGAAGGCGGGGACGGGGGCGGGGGTCTGGTCGTGACGATCAACCCCTTCGTCGGGCTGCGCGGGGAGCTGGCCGCACCCAGCCCGGCCGAGGTGCTGCGGTACCGGCTCGAGGGCGGCAGCCCCGACTACCTGCGGATGGTCACCCTCGACACCTTCGACGGCACCTACTGGGTCCCGGCCAGCCTCACCTCCGACCGGCAGGCGACCGCCGCGCTGCCCGACCCGCCGGGGCTCGGCCCGGACGTCGACCGGCAGGAGACCCAGCTGTCCTTCCGGATGACCGCGCTGGACTCCACCTGGCTGCCCCTGCCCTACCCGACGACCCAGGTGCGAGACCTCGAGGGGTCCTGGTTCCACGACGACGACACCGGCAACGTCTTCTCGCCGCGGCGCCGGTCGGTCGGCACGACCTACACCGCGGAGGGTCTGCTCGTCCGCCCGACCGAGGCCCAGCTGCGCGCCGCCGCGCCGGCCGACGACCCGGCGCTGGACGCCTACCGGCAGCTGCCCGACGACCTGCCCGCGGTGGTGGCGAGCACCGCCCGGGAGGTCACGGCGGCGGCCACGACGGACTTCGACCGGGCGCTGGCCCTGCAGCGGTTCTTCCGCGACCCGAACAACGGCTTCCGCTACCAGCTCGACGTCCCCGCGTTCGACGGCCCCGCGCTCGTCGGGTTCCTCGAGAACCGGGCCGGGTTCTGCCAGCAGTTCTCCCGCGCGTTCGCGGCGCTGGCCCGCTCGGTCGGCCTGCCGACCCGGGTCCAGGTCGGGTTCACGCCGGGCAGCCGCCAGCTCGGCGGTGACGAGTTCGTCGTCCGGCAGAGCAACACCCACGCCTGGCCGGAGGTGTACTTCGCCGGGGTGGGCTGGGTGCGGTTCGAACCCACCCCCGGCGGGGCGGGGATCGACCTGCCCGGCTACACCCTCACCCCGGGCGGCACCGACGGCTCCCCCACGCCGTCGGCCAGCGCGTCGGCCCCGACGGCCGCCCCCAGCCAGGGACCCCAGGACGGGCGGCCGACCGCCGACGACACCGACCTCGGCGGGGGCGGGTGGTCGGCGCTGCCGTGGACGACGCTGGCACTGCTTGCGGGCGGCGTCGGGCTGCTCCTCGCGCCGGCGCTCACCCGGGCGGCCACCCGCCGGCGCCGGCTGCGGCTGGCCGAGGCGGCCACCCCGGCGGGGATGCGGGCGGGCTGGCGCGAGCTCGCCGACACCTGCGCCGACCTCGGGGCCCCGTGGCCCGGGGCGGAGACCCCCCGGGCGACCGCCGCCCGGGTCGCGGACGGCCTGCCGGACGACGCCCGGACCGCCACCGGGCGACTCGGCCACGGCGTCGAACGGGTGCGCTACGCGGCGACGCCGGGAGACCTCGGCGACGTGGGCGGCGACGTGCGGGCCGTGCTCGCCGCCCTGACCGAGCGCGCCGGCCGGCGGTCCCGCTGGCGGGCCCGGCTGGCGCCGGCGTCGGTGCTCAGCCGGGTCGGCACGCGCGTCGCCGACGGGCTGGACTGGGTGGACTCCCTCGGCGGCCGGCTCAGGGCCGTCGTCACCCGGGCGCTCCGCCGGCCGCGACGGGTGTGAGGGTCAGCGACCGTCGCCCTCGCGACGGCGCCGCCACCGTTCCTCGAGCCGGTCCATGAACGAGGCCCGCGGAGGGCGCTTGCCGGCCGGCGCGCCACCCCGGCGCCGGGCCGCGGGCCGCGGCGCCCCGCCCTGGACGGTCGGGGCACCCGAGCCGGTCCCGGGGTCACCCGCGACGGGGATGCGGCGCCAGCTGCCGGCGGCCCACAGGGCGGCACCGAGCATGACCACGAACCCGACGACGCTGACCGGGACGAGCTTGCTGGCCACCCCCACGACGAGCAGGGCGATGCCCGCGACGAGGCCGAGCACACCGAAGAGGACGCGGCGGCGGTAGTGCTTGCGCAGGTCCGTCCCGCGCAGGGTGGTCGCCAGCTTGGGATCCTCGGCCAGCAGCGCCCGCTCCATCTGCTCGAGCAGACGCTGCTCGTGCTCGGAGAGCGGCACGGCTCCTCCTCGCGGACGGTGGACGCGGTCGGGTGGACGTCCGACCGCACCAGCATAGGCAGGCATCGGCCCGCTGGAAACCCGACTGGAGCAGCCGGTGCATCAACCACCCGGCCGGACGTCCCGATCCACCAGGGTGGCCGGCCGGACGGCCCCCCGGCCGAACCGTTCGACGGCCCGGTCGGCGGCCTGCTCGGCCTCCCGCCAGCCCCGTTCCGGGGCGTCGAGCAGCAGCTGCTCGGCGACGCCGGCGGCGTCGACCAGCCCCTCGACCCGCACCCCGACCAGGCGGAGCCGGGCGCGCTGCAGGCCGAGCGCCTCGTACAGGGCGCGGGCCGTCGCGTACACCTCCTGCCCCACGTCGGTGGGGTCGCGCAGGGTCCGGGCGCGGGTGATCGTCGTGAAGTCCGCGAACCGCACCTTGATCGACACGGTGCGGCCGCGCCAGCCCTGGTGACGCAGCCGGGCGGCGACCTTCTCGGCCAGCCGCAGCAGCTCGCGCCGGATGACGTCCGGGTCGTCGACGTCGGTGGCGAAGGTCTCCTCGGCCCCGATGGACTTGTCCGGCTCGTGCGGCACCACGGCCCGGCTGTCCCGGCCCCAGGCCAGGTCGGCGAGGTGCCGGCCGGCCGCGGGACCGAGGGCCCGCTCCAGCGTGGCCCGCGGCACCGCGGCCAGGTCGCCGACGGTCCGCAGCCCGAGGCGGGTGAGCTGCTCCTCGGTCCGCTCCCCCACCCCCCACAGCGCCCCGACCGGCAGCGGGTGGAGGAAGGCGACGACCTCGGCGGCGGGGACGACGAGCAGGCCGTCCGGCTTGGCCCGGGTGGACGCCAGCTTCGCAACGAACTTCGTGCTGGCCACGCCGACCGAGCAGGTGATGCCCTGCTCGTCATGGACCCGGGCCCGGACCAGCTCGCCGATCCGGGCCGGCGACCCGAGCCGGCGCACCGCCCCGGAGACGTCGAGGAACGCCTCGTCGAGGGAGAGCGGCTCGACCAGCGGGGTGATCGACCGGAACAGCTCCATCACCCCCGCCGACACCCGGGCGTAGGCCCGGTGGTCGGGCTCGACGACGACCGCCTGGGGGGCCAGCCGCCGGGCCCGGGTCATCGGCATCGCCGAGTGCACGCCGAGCGCCCGGGCCTCGTAGGTGGCGGAGAGGACCACCCCGCGGGTGCCCCCGCCCCCGACGACCACCGGCCGGCCGTGCAGCTCGGGCCGGTCGAGCAGGGACACCGAGGCGTAGAAGGCGTCCATGTCCACGTGCAGCACCGAGCAGCCGGTGTCGTCGCCCCACCCGCGCTGGGGGGACGACGGCCGGTTCAGCTGGCTGCGGCTCATGCGCGGACCCCTGGGCTGGGCATGGCGGACATCATCCCCCCGAGCTGCCCGGGCTGGTGTGCCACAGCTTGCGCGGCGGGGTGCCACCGGCGCCACCGCGGCGCACGTCGTCCCCGGGGGTGCCGACGTCGGCGTACGGCGACTGCCGGAACCCGCTCGGGTGGACGAGCACCCGGCGCTGGCCCATGCCGCCGGCGGTGAGCGGGCGGTCCGTCGGCGGCCGGGCGACGACCGGACGGGAGGAGCGGGCCGCGGCGGCACCGGCGACCGCGCCGTCGGGGACGGACCCGGGGTCGGCCCAGCCGGCGGGGGGGACCATCGCGGCCACGACGGCGTCCGGCCCGCCGGCCTCCCAGGCCGCGTACAGCCCGGTCAGCTCCCAGGCGCCGGTGGCTCGCACCGAGACGCCCCGCCGGCCGGTGCGCCGGACCAGGCCGCGGACGACGAGCAGCCAGGAGTGGAACACCGTGGCGGCGTAGGGGCCCTGCGCGTCCTCGAAGAAGGTGGCGTCGACCGGGCCGGTGGCGTCGTCGAGGGTGAGGAAGACGACCCGCCGGCCGGACCGGATCGGCGGGGTCTGGGTGGCCACCTTGACCCCGGCGACGAGGACCTCCGCCCGGCTGCGCCGGGACAGCAGCTCGGCGGACCGGGTCACCCCGAGCGCGTCGAGGAACGCGGCGTAGAAGTCGAGGACGTGCCGGCTCGCATCGAGGCCGAGGACGTCGAGCTCGGCCCGCACCCGCTCCGCGCCGGTCATCTCGGGCAGCCCGGACAGCGCCGTGCCGTGGCCGGGCCCACCGAGGTCGAGGGCCAGCTGCACCGCCGTCGTCCCCGCCGTCCCCGTCGTCCGCGCCGACGGGGCCGTGCCCGTGGCCAGGTCGGCGACCTGGAGCAGCAGGTCGCGCCGGGTGACCTGGCCTCGGCGGCGCACCGGCACCGGTGCGCCGATGCCGTAGAGGGCGTCGAACGCCCCGGCCACGACCAGGCGCTCGACGACCGGCCGGGCCACCCCGGCCCGGTACCAGAAGTCCGACAGCGAGCCGAACGGCCGGCCGGCGACGATGCGGGCCACCTCGGCGTCGGTGATCCCCTTGACGTCGGCCAGCGACAGCCGGATGCCGTGCTCCCGGGCGTCCGGGACGCCGGGGAGGCAGGGACGGGGCCGCGGCGGGGCGCCGAGGATCCCCGGCGGCGGCTCGTCGTGGCAGCCGACCCGCTCCACCCGGTACACCGCGTCGCTGGCGTTGACGTCCAGCGGGAGCACCGCGATGCCCATCTGCCGGGCGTCGTCGAGGATCAGCCGCTTGGGGTACATGCCCGGGTCGTGGGTGAGCACCCCGGCGAGGAACGCGGCCGGGTGGTGCGCCTTGAGCCAGGCGCTGTGGTAGGTCGGCAGCGCGAACGCGGCCGCGTGGGCCTTGCAGAAGCCGAAGGAGGCGAACGCCCGCAGCACCTCCCAGACCCGCTCGACGACGTCCAGCGGGTACCCCCGACCCAGGGCCCGCGGGTAGAACCACTCGCGGACCTGCGGCTGGGTGTCCGGGGAGCCCAGCGACCGGCGGGCCTCGTCGGCCTCGGCGAGG
Source organism: Actinomycetes bacterium (assembly GCA_025455945.1). GTDB lineage: Bacteria > Actinomycetota > Actinomycetes > Prado026 > Prado026 > Prado026. The sequence goes on along the minus strand of JALOLN010000032.1, from coordinate 9,674 downwards.
GTGCAGCCGGTCAGCGTGGCGATGACCCGGATCACCTGCTCGTGGAAGACGACGACGCCGTGGGTCTCGGCCAGCGCCGGGCGCAGGTCCTCGTGCAGGTACTGCGCCGGCTCCCAGCCCTGCCGGGCCCGCAGGAACGGGGTCACCATGTCGGACTTCACCGGGCCCGGGCGGAACAGCGAGATGTCGGTGATGAGGTCGTCGAACGTCTCGGGGCCGAACTTGCCCACCAGCTCCCGCTGCCCGGGCGACTCGATCTGGAAGCAGCCCAGGGTGTGCGCCGAGCGGATCAGCCGGAACGTCGGCTCGTCGTCGAGCGGGACGGCGTCGAGGTCGACCGCAGTGCCGTCGACCCGGGCCACCTCGAGGACGGCGTGCGCCATCGCCGACTGCATCCGGATGCCGAGGACGTCGAGCTTGAGCAGGCCGAGGTCCTCGACGTCGTCCTTGTCGAACTGGCTCATCGGGAAGCCCAGCCAGCTGGCCTCGACGGGGGTCCGGTCGAGCAGGGTGCGGTCGGAGAGCAGCACCCCGCACGGGTGCAGGGCGACGTGCCGGGGCAGGCCGTCGAGCCGCTCGACGAGGGCGAACATCCGCTCCAGGCCGCTCCCGGACCCGCTCCCGCCGGCCCCGTCGACGAGGGCGCCGATCCGGCTGGCCCGCAGCTCGGGCAGGTCGACGAGGGCCGCCCGGGCGTCGCGGGCCCGGATGTGCGGGAACGCCTTGGCCAGGGCGTCGACCTCGCCGGGCGGCAGGCCGAGCGCGGCCCCCACGTCCCGGATCGCGTGCCGCACCCGGTAGGTGTCCATCATCGACACGCAGGCACAGCGCTCGTCGCCGAAGCGGGCCAGGATCCGCTCGTAGACCTCGGTCCGGCGGGCGGACTCGACGTCGACGTCGATGTCGGGCAGCGCCCGGCGCAGCGGGGAGAGGAACCGCTCCATGAGCAGCCCGTACGCCATCGGGTCGACCCCGCTGATCCCGAGCAGGTAGGTGACGAGGGAGCCGGCGCCGGAGCCGCGGGCGGCGACCCGCACCTGCATCGAGCGGATCAGGTCGACGACGTCGGCGACGGTGAGGAAGTAGGTCGGGTAGCCGAGGGAGCCGATCACCGCGAGCTCGTCGTCGAGCCGGTCGAGGACGGCGCGGCGCGGCGCGGCACCGTACCGACGGGTGAGACCGGCCTCGCACCGCTGCCGCAGCACCGCGCCGGCCTCGCGAGCGGGGCCGGGGCCGTGGGTCACCTCCAGCTCGGGGAAGAACACCCCGCCGAGGCCGAGGTCGGCGTACGGGTCGAGGGCGCAGCCCTCGGCGACCGCCCGGGTGGTGTCGAGCAGCCGGCGGACGGCGGCCGGCTCGGTCTCCCCTGCGCCGCCGGCCAGCCGGACGACATCGGCCGCCACCTGGGCCATCTCCCGGCCGGTCTTGAGGTGGCCCTCGGCGTTGGGCCGGTCCACGTGCCGCAGGTCCAGGGCGACCAGCCGGCGGGCGGCGTCCAGGACGTCGGCGGTGACCGCGTCGCCGCGGTCGGCGTAGCGCACCGCGTTCGCCAGGACCGCGGGCAGCCGGTTCGCGCGGGCGAAGCCGAGCAGCCGGGCCGCCTGGGCGTCGGACAGCGCCGCCGGGTCGCTGCGGCCCACGGGGCCGCGGTGGGAGACCACCTCGACGACCAGCTGGGCCGGGTCGACCCGGGCCCGCCAGGAGCCGAGCACCGCGGCGGCCAGGTCGTCCCGGTGGGCGGCCAGCGCCCGGCCCAGCTCCGACGCCGGGCCGAGCAGCACGAGCAGGTGGCCGCCGGCGGCGTGCTCGGCGACGAGGTCGAGGCTGGCGACGGGGCCGCCCCGCTCACCCGCGGCGTGGGCGGCGGACACCAGCCGGACCAGGGCCGCCCACCCGGCCCGGCCGCCGCGGGCGAGGACGACGACCCGCGGCAGCCGGGGGTCCACCGCGGCGCCGCCGCGGGCCGGAGTGCGGGTCGGTGCCGGCCGGCTCGGCAGCAGCCCGCCGGGGGCGACCCCGAGGTCCACGCCGAGCACCGGGCGCACCCCGGCGGCCAGGCCCGCCTTGGCGAACTTCACCGCCCCGTAGACGCCGTCCCGGTCGGTCAGCGCCAGGATGTCCTGGCCGTGCCCGGCAGCGCGGGCCACCAGCGCCTCCGGGTGGCTCGCCCCGTGCCGCAGCGAGTACCCGGAGGCGACGTGCAGGTGCACGAACGGGTCGGTGGGCACGGGCAGCGGGGGGTCAGCCGACCAGCGGCAGGGGCGCCTGGTGCGGCAGGCCGAGGGTGGTCTCGACCAGGGCGAGGAACGTCGCCGCGGCACGCAGCAGGTCGTCGGCCTCGCGGGCCTGCACCGCCCGGGTGAGGCCGGCCTCGGCGGCGGCCCGCTTGCCGGCGCCGGCGGCGAAGAAGGCGGCCCACTCGGTGAGCTCGGGGGCCACCTGGGGCAGCACCGCCCAGACGCTGCGCGGGGCGCTCCGCCGGCCCGCACCCGGCCGGGCCCGGGCGGCCAGGACCGCCGCGGCCGCCCGCAGCGCGGCCAGGTGGGCGACGGCGTAGCGCTCCCCCGGGGTCGCGGTGGTCGCAGCCTCGGCCAGGCCGCGGCGGGCGGTGCCGAGCAGCTCGTGCGACGCCGCCGGGACCGGTCCGGCGATGGTGGTCACGGTGTCCCTCCTCCCTCAGTCCAGGGCGCGGGCCAGGGTCCAGGACCCGCCCGCCTCGTCGTAGGCGAGGTCGTAGATCCCGGGGGTGGCGCTCCGCCCGGTGTCCGCCTCGACCCGCCAGAGGTGCCGACCGGCGTCGTCGATGCGCACCGGCAGCCCGTCGGCACCCCGGGGGCGCCACCAGGCCCCGGCCTCGACCCAGTGCGCCAGCACCCCGCGGACGACGTACCGCCGGCCGCGCCAGCGGAACTGGCCGGGCCGGTCGGCACCCACGGCCGCCGGCCAGACCTCGACCGGGTCGTCGTAGCGTCGAACCACCGCTGCTGCCCTCCCCTCGGCCGGCGGGAGCCCCGGGAGCCCGGCCCGGGTTCGGCGCTTCCCCACGCCTCGCCCGGGGCCGGGTGGCCCACCCGGACGGTGGGGGTCGAGGTCCACCGGCCGGGAGGGGGCTCCCAAGGTGTTCGAACATCTGTTCGAACACCAGCACAGTACAGCCCGCCACCGACCGTTTCGTCAAGCCCTTGCGCACCCCGCGGGAGCGGATCGCTAGCCTCGCCCCATGTCGCTGCGCCACCCCACGGTCGCCACGGTCACCGCCGCGCTGCGCGCCGCGGGGGTGACCGGCGAACCGGTGGTGCTCCCCGACGCCGCCACCACGGCGGCCGCCGCCGCGGCCCAGCTCGGCTGCGACGTGGGAGCCATCGCCAACTCCCTGCTGTTCGTCGCGGACGGTGAGCCGCTGCTGGTCCTCACCTCCGGTGCGCACCGGGTCGACACCGCCCAGGTCGCCGGCCTCATCGGCGTCCAGGAGGTGCACCGGGCCGACCCGGACTTCGTGCGCCGGCACACCGGGATGGCCATCGGCGGGGTCGCCCCCGTCGGCCATCCCCGGCCGATCCGGACCCTGGTCGACGTCGACCTGGCCCGGTGGGCGACGGTCTGGGCGGCGGCGGGACATCCGCACACGGTGTTCCCCACCACCTACGACGAGCTGCTCCGCATCACCGGCGGCCAGTCCGCCGAGGTGGACTAGTGACCCGGCTGGCCTTCGACCGGCTGGGGGCCGGTGAGCCCCTCGTCCTCGTCCACGGCCTGGGCAGCGCCCGGACGACGTGGGCGCCGCTGCTGCCCGAGCTGGCCCGCCGGTACGACGTCGTCGCCGTCGACCTGCCCGGCCACGGCGACTCCCCGCCGCTGCCGCGCACCGAGCCGGCCACGCCGCACCGGCTGGCCCGGCAGGTGGCCGCGCTCCTCGACGACCTCGGCGTGGTCCGCCCCCATCTCATGGGCAACTCACTCGGCGGCTGGGTGGTCCTCGAGCTCGCCGCCGACGGCCGGGCGGGCTCGGTCACCGCGCTGGCCCCCGCCGGCCTGTGGGCCCGCCCCTCCATGCGCCGCAACCCGGTCGTACAGACGAACTGGCGGGTCGCCCGCGCCGCCGCCCGGGTCAGCCCGGCGCTGCTGCGCTCGAGCGCCGTCCGGCGGGCCGCCTTCGCCTCCGCCTCCGCGCTGCCCGGCGAGATCCCCTACCCGGTGGCCCTGGACGCCGCGCTGGCCCAGGCGACCGCCCCCGGCTTCCTGTCCGCCCTGGATGGCACGCTGGGCATCCACTTCGACCGGGCGGACGCGGTGCCCGCCGACGTCCCGGTGACGATCGTCTGGGGGGACCGTGACCACGTGCTCCCGGCCCCCTCGCACCAGGACCGCGCGCTGGTCCCGGGGCACTCCCGCTGGGTGGTCCTCGGCCACTGCGGCCACGTGCCCCAGTGGGACGCCCCCGGGGCGACGCTACGGCTGCTCGACCGGACCACTGCCGAGGGGCGGGCGGCCACGCGCTGAGGCGGCCCACCGCACGGCCAGGGTGCCCACGACCAGCAGCACCGCCGAGGGCAGCGGACTCATCGGGACGACGACGAGCGTGGCCGTGCGCATCGACAGCACGCCGGCGAACCCGGCGACGGAGAAGCCGAGCACCCCGAGCAGCGCGACCGCGAGACCCAGCCCGGCGATGCCGTCGCGGTGCGCCCGGCGCAGCGGCAGCGGCGGCACCGGGAACCGGCGGGGCGCCTCGAACCGGCGGAACACGGCCACCAGGGCGGCCAGCGCGAACGCCACGAGGACCAGCAACGGGATGCGCAGCACCCACCAGCGCAGCGAGCCGACCGGGGGGAACACGGGGGCGCCGGCGAGGTAGAGCGCCCCGTTGACGATGACGATCGCCGAGAAGTGCCACAGGAAGGCGGTCATCGCCACGCCGTTGGCGGCGACCACGACCGTCCAGGGGCGGCGGTGCGCCAGCCAGCGGGTGGCGGGTCCCCGCAGCAGCAGCGCCAGCCCCAGCAGCCCGGCCGAGAACGCGAGCAGCGTCACCGACGGCGGGGTCATGTTCGACACCCGCTCCCCCGGCAGACTGACCATCGACAACGGGTAGGGGCCGACGGCCACGAGCAGCCCGGCCACGGCGAAGCCGCTGGCGGACAGCACCGCGGCGAACGGCAGCCCCCCGCGCTGCGGGACGCCGTCCGCGTACCAGAACCCGCACTGGTGCACGGCCAGCCACACGAACGCGAAGTTGAGGTACCCCACGTAGGGGACGTCGAGGCCGATCCGGAGCACGTCGACGACCACGGCCAGGACGGCGAGGACGGCGAGGACCCGCCAGCCCCACCGCCGGTGCGCCCGCAGCATCCACGGCGCGAACCCGACGACGGCGAGGTAGATCCCGACGAACCACAGCGGCTGACCGACGACGCGCAGGACCATCACGGCCCGGTCGTCGAGGCGGTCGAGCTGCTCCACGACCGCGCCGGCCGCCAGCCCGACGAGCACGAACGCGACGGTCGGCCGCAGCAGCCGGTCCACCCGGGAGACGACGAAGTCGGCGTAGGTGCCGCCCCGGCCGGCCAGGGAGGTCAGCGCGGTGGCGTGCGAGAAGCCACCCACGGCGAAGAAGACCGGCATGACCTGGAACAGCCAGGTGAGCGGCTGGGCGCCGGGCACCGGCACGAGCGTGTTCGTCACCCGCACGGCCCCGTCGTCGGAGACGACGACGCCGGTCATGAGGAAGTGCCCGAGCATCACCGCGAGCAGCGCGACCACGCGCAGCAGGTCGACGTAGCGGTCCCTGGTCGTCGGCGTCGCAGCGGCGAGCTCCCGAGCCGACGGTGCCTCCACGACTGCGAGGCTAGCGGCGGACGGGGTCAGCCCGCCGCCACTCCGGTGGCGGCCTCGGCCACGACCACGGCACCGGTCGCGGGCGCCGACGCCGCAGGGCCCTGCTCGAGGTGGCTGGCCCGCCAGCCGTCGCTGGCCTCCTCGAGCAGCCGCCCGTCGGCCGGGTCGAGGACGTACCGCTGGGCGCCGCGCTGGACGGCGACCCCGGCGCGGCCGGCACCGTCCGTCACGCTCCCGACGAGGTCTCCTGCCCGTGGGCCGTTGCGTCCGACGTGCAGTGCCGCGCCCTGGCCGGACCCTGGCCGGGCCCCACGACCGCACCGTCCCAGCCCGTAGGCTCGGGCGCGTGGCCGACCCGGTGCCCGCGCTGGTCACCCTGCACGTGTGGGGGGTGCCCCGCCGCGCCGTCCCGGCGGCCGCGCTCGCGATGGGCCGCGAGCGCCGCCCGGTCCGGCGCACCCCCGGGCTGCGCTTCGCCAAGCTGCTCGGCACCGGCGACGGACGGACGTTCACCGTGCGCGACGCCGACCCCTACCACTGGGGGCTGCTCGCGACCTGGGGCGACGCCGACGCCGCGGCCGCGTTCGAGGCCTCGGCAGTGGTTCGGCGGTGGGACGCCCGCGCCCACGAGCGGCTGCGGGTGGCGATGACCCCGCTGACGAGCACCGGGCGGTGGGCAGGGCAGCAGCCGTTCGGGGACCCGGTCCCCCGCCGGTACGACGGGCCGGTCGCCGCCCTGACCCGGGCGCGGCTGCGTGCTCGGCAGGCCCGCCGGTTCTGGCGTGCGGTCCCCCCGGTGAGCTCGGTGCTGCGGGCCTCACCGGGGCTGCTGCTGGCCCTGGGCATCGGCGAGGCGCCGGTGGGGCTGCAGGGCACCTTCAGCGTCTGGGAGTCGGCCGGCGCGCTGCGGGACTTCGCGCACGGCTCGCCGGAGCACCGCAGGGTGATCGCCCAGACCCACGAGGTCGGCTGGTACGCCGAGGAGCTGTTCGCCAGGTTTGCCGTGGTGTCCGCCGTGGGATCACTGGGGGTCACCCACCTGGACCTGGAGGCCTAGTGGACGTCCTGCCCCTCGTGTTCTCGACCGGCTGGGCCAGCGGGGTCAACGCCTACCTCGTCGTCCTGCTGGCCGGGCTGCTCGGCCGCTACGGCGGCGTGGAGGGGATCCCGCCGGCGCTCGAGCGCACCGACGTCCTCGTCGTGGCCGCGGTCCTGTTCGCCGTCGAGTTCGTCGCGGACAAGATCCCCTACCTGGACAGCGCCTGGGACGCGGTCTCGACGTTCGTGCGTCCCGTCGTCGGGGCGGCGCTCGGGATCCTCATCGCCGGCGAGTCCGGCGACCTCAACGAGGTGGTCGGCGGCCTCGTCGGGGGCGGCACCGCGCTGGCGAGCCACTCGGTCAAGGCCGGGTTCCGCCTGGGCGTGAACACCTCCCCCGAGCCGGTGTCGAACATCGGCACGAGCGTGGTCGAGGACGGCCTCGTCGCCACCGTGGTCCTGCTCGCCATCGACCATCCGTGGCTGGCTGCCGGAGTCGCCGCCGTCCTGCTGGTGTCGGGGGGCGTCCTGATCGTCCTGCTGTGGCGCAAGATCCGGCAGGCCATCCGCGCCGTGCGGGCCAGGTTCTCCGGGCCGCCCGCCGCCGGGCCGCCCGCCTCCGGACCGGCCCCGCCGGTCGCCTAGGCTCAGGGCCCATGTCCGCGTCGCCGCCGGTGCTCCCGTGAGCGTCCGGGTCTACACCGGCCCGCACGCCGACCGGCACGGCAGCCGCCGGGGGGTGCTGGGCTGGCTGCCCTGGTCCTTGGCCCTGGCCGCCGTGACCCTGCAGATCAGCTACCCGCTGGTCACGGGGGATCTCCGGGTGGCCGTCACCGTGGCGAGCGTCCTGGTGTTCTTCCTCGCCGCGACGTCCCACGCGCTGGTCTGGCGCGGGCCGGCCTGGACGCTGGCGCTCCTCGTCGTCACCGTCGGCGGAGGCCTCGCCGTCGAGGCCGTCGGCATCCGGACCGGGTGGCCGTTCGGGGAGTACACCTACGGCGACACGCTGGGGGCCACGGTCCTGGGCGTCCCCTGGGTCGTCCCGCTGGCCTGGGCGATGATGGCCTACCCCGCGCTGGTCGCGGCCCGGGCCCTGTCGCGCTCGGTGGTGATGACCCCCCTGATCGGGGCGCTGGCGCTGGCCTCCTGGGACCTGTTCCTCGACCCGATGATGACGGCCGAGGGCCACTGGACCTTCGTCGACCCGGCCCCGACCCTGCCGCACGTCCCGGGGATACCGCTGCTGAACTACGCGGGCTGGTTCGTCACCGCCCTGGTCATGATGGTGCTGCTCGACCGGCTGCCCCGGCGCACCGTGCCGGAGGGGGTGCCCACGCTGCTGTTCCTGTGGACGTACGCCTCCGCTGTCATGGCCAACCTCGTCTTCTGGGACCGGCCCTGGGTGGCCCTGTACGGCGGCGTGGCGATGGGCGTGGTCGCCGTCCCGTTCGCGTGGGTGCAGTGGTCGGGACGCGACTGACCCGCGGGCTGGTGCGGGCGGGCAGCCTGGGTGCGCTCGCCCTCACGGCGCACACCGCCTGGAACCTCACCCGGCTGCGCGTGCCGGCCGCGGACCCGCCCGAGGCCGCCGAGCCGGTGTCGGTGCTGCTGCCGTTGCGCGACGAGGCGCACCGGGTCGAGCCCTGCCTGCGAGCCGTGCTGGCCCAGGAGCACGTGCCGCGGCTCGAGGTGCTCGTGCTGGACGACGGCTCGACGGACGGGACCGCCGACGTCGTCCGAGGCGTCGTCGGCAGCGACCCCCGGGTGCGCCTGCTGGTCGGGGGCCCCGACGGGCCGCCGGCCGGGTGGCTGGGCAAGCCCTGGGCGTGCCATCGCCTTGCCGAGGCCGCCAGCGGCGGGGCACTCGTCTACGTCGACGCCGACGTCGTGCTCGCCCCGCAGGCCGTGGCCGCGAGCGTCGCGCTGCTGCGCGCCGCTCGGCTCGCCCTGCTCTCCCCCTATCCCCGGCAGGAGGTGGGGACGCTGGCGGAGCGGCTGGTGCAGCCGCTGCTGCAGTGGTCATGGCTGACGACGCTCCCCCTGGGGCCGGCGGAGCGCTCACCGCGGCCGTCGCTGGCCGCGGCGAACGGCCAGCTGCTCGTCGTCGACGCCGCGGCCTACCGGCGCGCGGGCGGGCACGCGGCGGTGCGGGGCGAGGTGCTCGACGACGTGGCCCTGCTCCGGGCGGTCAAGCGGGCCGGGGCACGCGGGGTCGTCGCCGACGGCACGGCGCTGGCGTCCTGCCGGATGTACGAGGGCTGGGCCGACCTGTCCGCGGGGTACACGAAGTCGCTGTGGTCGGCCTTCGGGTCGCCGCCGCGCGCCGCAGCCGTGATCGGCGCGCTCGTCCTGCTGTACGTGGTCCCGCCGGTCGCCGCGCTGACCGGCTCCCCCGTCGGGGCGGCCGGGTACGCCGCCGGGGTCGTGGGCCGGGCGCTGGTCGCCCGCCGGGTGCGCGGCCGGGTCTGGCCGGACAGCCTCGCCCACCCGGCGTCCGTCGTCCTGCTGGGCTACCTCACCGCGCAGTCCTGGCGCGGCCGGCGGCGCGGCACCCTGCGCTGGAAGGGCCGCCCCGTCCTCGCCCGGTGAGCGCTCACCCCCTCCCCCGCACACAGGCGCGTTGATCATCGGCCAGTCGGGGCCATGAGTCGGCGAAAGGCCCGATCTGCCGATGATCAACACACCTCGGGGGGTCAGCCGGCGCGGTCGTAGGCCTCCCGCAGCCAGCCGACGACCTCCGCGTCGACGTCCGCCGGCCCGGAGGCCTCGAGGTGGTGCATCCACACCCGGCCGGAGGGGTG
>JALOLN010000171.1 GCA_025455945.1 Actinomycetes bacterium | reverse complement strand
CGGGTGCGCAGCGACTTCCCCGCCTTCCACGACGCCCTGGTCGACAGGGGCGTCCCCGTCGAGGTCGTGGGCCTCGGGGGGTTGCTGGCGCTGCCCGAGGTGGCGGACCTGGTGGCCACCCTGGAGGTGCTCGACGACCCGACCGCGAATGCGGCGCTGGTCCGGCTGCTCGCCGGGCCACGGTGGCGGATCGGGCCACGGGACCTCGCCCTGCTCGGGAGCCGGGCCGCCGACCTGGTCCGCTCCGAGGGAGCGGCACAGCCCGGGGACGTCGAGGGGCTGCTGCGGGCCGCCGTGGAGGGGGTCGACCCGGCCGAGGTGGTCTCGCTGGCCGAGGCGCTGGAGCGTCCCGGTGGGCTGGGGTACTCCACCGCTGCCCGGGAGCGGTTCGCCCGCCTGGCCGGGGAGCTGCGCGACCTGCGCCGCCACGTCGGGGAGCCGCTGCTCGACCTGCTGCACCGCGTGCTCGCCACCACCGGACTCGACGTCGAGGTGGGTGCCGCGCCGTACGCGCCGAGGACGCGCCGCTCCGACGCGCTGGTGGCTTTCCTCGACCACGCGGCCGCCTTCGCCGACCTCGACGGTGACCCCAGCGTGCGGGCCTTCCTGACGTTCCTGCGGGCCGCCGAGGAGTTCGACCGCGGCCTGGACACCGCCGCGCCGTCCGCGGGCGACAGCGTCAAGCTGCTCACCGTCCACAAGGCGAAGGGCCTGGAGTGGCCGGTCGTCGTGCTGCCCAACCTCACCGCGGAGGTCTTCCCGGCCGGCCGCGGCCGATCCCGCTGGACGTCGTCCGCCGCGACGCTGCCCACCTCACTGCGCGGCGACGCCGCCGACTTCCCCGTGGTGGCGGCGTGGACGACGAAGGGGCTCGACGCCTTCGACGACGGCATGCGGGCCATCGACGCCCGCGAGGAGCTGCGGCTCGGCTACGTCGCCGTCACCCGGGCGAAGTCGGTGCTCATCGCGTCGTCGCACTGGTGGGGGCCGACGCAGAAGAAGCGGCGTGGGCCGTCGGCGTACCTGGAGACCGTCCGCCGGCACTGCGAGACCGGGGCGGGCACTGTTGCGCAGTGGGCGCCCGAGCCGGCGGAGGACACCAACCCGCACCTGGCCGAGGTCGAGCAGCGGGTGTGGCCGGTGCCGCTGGCGGCCGAGCCGCTCGCCGCCCGCCGCGAGGCCGCCGACCTCGTGCGCGCCGCCCTCGCCCGCGGCCCGGCCGCCCCCGGTGCCGAGCCGGCCCTTGATCCGTCGGAGGCGGACCGGCTCGCGCACTGGGACCGCGACCTCACGGCGCTGCTGGAGGAGGCGCGCCGGGCGCACCGGGTGGAGCTCGACGTGCCGCTGCCGGCGTCGCTGTCGGCGTCCGCCCTGGTCCGGCTGGCCCGCGACCCGGACGGCCTGGCCCGCGACCTGGCCCGGCCGATGCCCCGCCCACCCGCACCGGCGGCCCTCCGCGGCACCCGGTTCCACGCGTGGGTCGACGCGCAGTTCGGCCAGCGGCCGTTGCTGGACCGCGCCGACCTCGAGGGGGCCGCTGACGACGACCTCGTCCCCGACGAGTCGATGCGAGCGCTGCAGGCCGCCTTCCTCGCCGGGCCGTTCGCGGGGGTGGTCCCGCACCGCGTGGAGGCGCCGTTCCAGCTCGTGCTCGGGGGTCGGGTGGTCCGGGGCCGGATCGACGCGGTGTACCGGACGCCGGACGGCGGCTACGACGTCATCGACTGGAAGACCGGCCGCACCCCGGCCGACCCGGTGCAGCTGGCGGTGTACCGCACGGCCTGGGCGCGGATCGCCGGGGTGGCGGAGAGCCGCGTCGGTGCCGGCTTCTACTACGTCGCCAGCGGGCAGGTGAGCAGGCCGGGCGACCTGCTCAGCGGCGCCGAGCTCGAACGGCTGCTGACGGTGGGCTGAGTCCCCCGCGCGTGGATCCGCCGGCGGGTCACAGCGAGGGGCCGGCGGCGCCCTCGACGTGGATCACCGGGACGCTGACCGCCCGGCTGATCCGGTGCGGGAGATCGGTGCGCAGCCAGCGGGACAGGTGCGCGGGCAGCGTGCACACGACCACGGCGGCGACGTCGCCGCCGGCGACGAGCTCGCGCACCCGTGCCACCGGGTCGTGGTCGACCACCTCACCGTCCACCTCGACCCCGGCCGCCCGCAGCCTGGCCAGCTCCTGCTGCAGCCGGCCGCTCGCCAGGGCATGGGCCAAGGTGGCGGCGTTGGGCCCCGTCCGGTCGCCCACGGGGTAGTCCCACTGCTTCTCGCCCTCGGTCTTGGTCGCCGGTGCGACCAGGTGGAGAGCACACGGCCCATCCGCGACGAGCTCGGCGAGCTTCGCGTTGAGCGGCTCGCCTCCCAGCGTCTGGTTGGCCACGACGACGTAGGTGATCATCGTCGTCACCTCCTCGGCACACCTCCGAGGCTAGGCCCCGCCGGGCCCCGTCGGTAGCCCGGGTCGGCCTCCCCGCGGGGGCCGAGCAGCTCGTCGAGGTCGAGGTCCACCGCGAGCGCGCAGTGGTCGCTCACGGGCAGCGGCAGCACGTGGGCGCCGCGCACCCGGTCCGGGGGTACCCCTTCGGCGAGCACGTGGTCGAACTGCACCCGCGGCCGCCAGGACGGGTAGGTCGCCGCGACCGCCAGCGGCGTCCAGCCGGTCACCCGGCGGGGCACCGACCCCGGCAGGTTGAGGTCACCCACGACGAGCAGCGGCCGGGGCAGGTCCGCCAGCCAGCGCACGAGCGCCCGCAGCTGCCGGACGTTGACCCCGGGCACGAACGACAGGTGCGCGGTTGCGACCGTCAGCGGGCCCCCGGGGGCCTCCAGCACGGCAGCGACCGCGACCCGAGGCTCGTCGGGGATCCGCATGAGACGAGGCCGGCCCTCCTCGGTGGGCACCAGCAGCGGCAGGCGGAGCCGGGCCGCGGGGAACCGGGTGACCCGCCAGAGCCGCACCGGCAGCCGGGACACCAACCCCACGCCGTACGCCGGGCCGGTCAGTGCGGCGCCGTCGTCCTCGCTGGCCGGCGTCCAGTCCACCGTGGGACCGGGGGTGCCGTGGACCGACGGGACGAACCTCCACTGCGGGGCGCCGAGGGCGTCGGCGACCAGCGCGGTCTGGCGGACCTCCCCGGAGCGGGGCTGCGCGTGGTCGACCTCCTGCAGGCCGACGACGTCCGCGTCGAGCAGCTCGGCGGCGGCACGCAGCCGCTCGGGCTCGGCCACGCCGTCGTGCACCGACCGCCCGTGCAGCAGGTTGAACGTCGCGACGCGCAGCTCGGGCACCGTGGGCTGGGGTCCGGTCAGGCGACGGCAGTGTCGAGGGCCAGCTGCACCATCTCCGAGAACGTCGTCTGGCGCTCCTCCGCCGAGGTCTCCTCGCGGGTCACCAGATGGTCGGAGACGGTGAGCACGGTGAGCGCCCGCACGCCGAACTGGGCCGCGATGGTGTACAGGGCCGACGCCTCCATCTCCACGGCCAGGACGCCCCAGTCCGCCAGCGCCAGCGTGGCCGACAGGTCCCCGTAGAAGAGGTCGGCGCTGAACACCTGTCCGACGTGGACGTGCAGCCCGGTCTCGCCGGCCAGCCGGTGCGCCGTCGACAGCAGCCCGAAGTCCGCCGAGGGGGCGAAGTCGATGCCGGGGAAGCGGCGCCGGTTGGTGGCGCTGTCGCTGGCCGCGGAGATCGCCAGGATGACGTCGCGGACCCGGACGTCCTCGCGCAGCGCTCCGCAGGTGCCGATGCGGATGGCGGTCTTCACCCCGTACTCGGCGAACAGCTCGTGCGCGTAGATCGAGACCGAGGGGATGCCCATGCCGTGGCCCTGGACGGAGACCCGCTCACCGCGCCAGGTGCCCGTGTAGCCGAACATCCCGCGCACCTCGTTGTAGCGGACGGCGTCGGTGAGGAACGTCTCGGCCACCCACTGGGCGCGCAGGGGGTCGCCGGGCATGAGGACGCGCTCGGCGATGTCGCCGGGCCGGGCTCCGATGTGGGTGCTCATAGCCGCACCCTACGGCCGGGGGCGGGTCGTAGGGTCGGCGACGTGAGCTCCGCGCCACTGGACGGCCTGCTGGCCCTGGCCCGGGCGACGGTCGACCGGGCCGCCGGCCGCCGGTCCGACGAGGGGTGGCTGGCCGCCGCCTGGGCGGATCCCCGCACCCGGGTGATCCGGGTCGCCGACGGGCGTGCTCTCGTCGACGGCCTCGACGGCCCTGACGGCGCGGACTCCCGGCCGGCGCTCGTCGCGGTCGCGCCGGCCGAGGCGCCGGTCGGGGAGCGCTACCTGCTGGGGGTGGACGACGCCGGTCGGGCCTGGTTCGCCGTGCGCACGGACGGCCCGCTCCGGGCGCCGCTGGGGTCGGCGGCGGTCCCGCTGGGGCTGCGCGAGGTGGGTGCCCTGCTCGACGACCGGGACGCCGGGCTGCTGGTGCTCGCCGTCGCGCTGGCGAACTGGCACGCCACCCACGTCCACTGCCCCCGGTGCGGGACGCCGACCGAGCTCGCGCAGGCCGGGTTCGCCCGGCGCTGCCCGGCCGACGGCTCGGAGCACTACCCGCGCACCGACCCGGCGATCATCGTCCTGGTGACCGACGCCTCGGGGGAGCGGGCGCTGCTCGGCCACGCCACCCGGTGGCCGCCGCGGCGCTTCTCGACCCTGGCCGGCTTCGTCGAGGCGGGGGAGTCCGCCGAGCGGGCGGTGGTGCGGGAGGTCGCCGAGGAGGCCGGGCTCGAGGTCGGCCGGGTGCGCTACCTGGGCAGCCAGCCGTGGCCGTTCCCCTCGTCGCTGATGCTCGGGTTCACGGCCCGTGCGGTCGACCCGCAGGCGGTGCCGCGGCCAGACGGTGAGGAGATCGCCGAGGCGCGGTGGTTCGACCGCGCCGGCCTCGCGGACGCCGTCCGCGCGGGGGACGTGCTGCTGCCCCCGCCGGTCTCGATCGCGCGCCGGCTCGTCGAGCACTGGTACGGCGGGCCGCTGGACGACACCGGTCGCCTCTGGTGAGGCGCCACCCCAGCCGCCTCGGCCGCCTCAGC
>JALOLN010000031.1 GCA_025455945.1 Actinomycetes bacterium | reverse complement strand
CTGTTCTTGGCGATCCAGCAGCCCTGGACGTCGTCGTAGCCGATGAGGCAGACGCAGTGCCCGCCGGCGTAGCCGCCGCTGACGTGCCGGTACACCCCGCCGCCGTAGCTGAAGAAGTCCTGGTAGACGTCGAGGCAGGCGGTCACCGACCCGTAGGTGGAGATGAACTGCTTCATGCCGGCGGGGTTGCCGTTGAGGAACTGCCAGGAGACCACCTTGGCGAGGTGGTTCGGCCAGTCCGCGTTGAGCCCCGAGCAGGCTTGGTCGCCCGGGGTGTAGGGGTAGTAGTCCTCGAACGTCACGCCGCTGTCACGAGCGGCGTTGAGGGCCTGGTCCGGCCACCATCCGGTGCCGCAGCGGGCTCCGGCCGTGCGGCCGTGGCAGTAGAACAAGTGCGCCTCGGAGAGGTCGACGGCCAGCGCCGGCGTGCGCCGGGTGAACCGCGCCACTCCCTCCATCGTGGCCGAGACCCCGAACGCGACGCAGGAGCCGCACGAGCCCTGGTCCCGGACGGCGGTGGCGTAGCTGACTCCGCCGACGTTGCGCAGGTCGAAGGCGGTGGGGGCACCGACCGCGTCGGCGCGGGCGCCTCGGGCCGTGGCGGCCGCAGCGGCCCGGCCCTCCTCGAGCGCGGCGAGGTCGATGCCGGGGGTGGGTGGGACGCCGAGGCGGAGGACCCGCTCCTCCTCGGTGAGGGCGGTCATGGACGTGTAGGAGAGCTGCCACTCGGCGCCGGAGCTCTCCAGCTCCGCGCGCAGCAGGGCGAGGTCGAGGGACTTCTGGACAGGCATGGTCACCCCTGAGGGGTTGGGGTGGAGGTGAGGGGGCGCCCGAGGGGAGGGCGGCGGGCCCGGAAGTCGAGGGGGTGCTACCGGGCGGGAGCGGCACGGGTGGCGCGGGTGAGGTCACGTCACGGGGCTCACCGCCCTTCGCAGGACGCGGGCGCCGGCGCGGGTCACCGCGAGGGCGCGGTGCGGGCCGGTGCGTAGACAGCAGTCCTATCCCAGCCGCAAACCGGCGTAAATCACCCATTCGGCGTAATCCGCGACGGCCCGCGTCGGCGGCGCACCCACCGTGCTGGGCCCGCCCACCCCATGGCCGTGCCTGCGCGGCAGGGCGGCCGCGGCCGCCGCAGTCTCGGGCCAGCGGCGGCTGCGGCCGTGGGGTCACCCTGCCGGGTCGACGCCCGGCCCCGCTACCCCGTGCGGCGAATCAGCCGACCGCCCCGACCCGGTTCGTCACGGTTCCACCCGGATGGTCCACGGCGGTCACTCAGAGCGACGCGAGGACCTTCTCGTACTCGTCGGCGTCGCGCGCCTGGCCGATCTCGTGCACCACCGACCAGCGCACCACGCCGTCCCTGTCGATGATGAACGTGCCGCGCTTGGCCGCGCCGACGCTCTCGACGAACACGCCGTAGTCCCGGGCGACTGCGCCGTGCGGCCAGAAGTCCGACAGCTCGGAGAACGGGTAGCCCTCGCGGTCGGCGAAGACCCGCTGGGTGAACTTCGAGTCGCACGACACGGCCAGGGTCACCGTGTCCTCGTTGTCGAAGCTCTCCAGCCGGTCCCGGATCTCGCACAGCTCCCCGGTGCACACCCCCGTGAACGAGAAGGGGTAGAAGACCAGGACGACGTTCTTCGCGCCGCGGAACTGTGCCAGCGTCACCGTCTCGCCGTGCTGGTTGACCAGCGAGAAGTCCGGTGCCTGCCGCCCAACCTCGATCATCGCAACCTCTCCGGGTGTCGTGCCTGACGTCGTGCGACCAGTCTCCCAACCGCCGGTCCGGCCCGCGCGTCGGGAGTGCGGCAGGATCGGGCCGTGACCCGACTGCCGGCCGGCCTCGACCCCACCCCGGGGGATCGCGGCGTGGCCTCCGCCGACGCCCAGCAGGCCGGGCAGCGGGCACTCGCCGCCTGGGACGCCTTCCTCACCGTCGCCGAGGCGGCCGACCTCAGCGCACCGGCCCGGGCCAAGGGGCGCACCGGCCGGGAGGTCGTGCTGCCGCTCGGCTCCTGGCCCGAGAGCCGCTCCCTGGACGAGGTGCTCGACGACGCCCGGCACGGCCGGCTGGCCGCCCATCACGACCAGGACGAGGTGGACGAGCGGGTCCGCGCCGCACACCGCGACGCCGGCGACGCCGAGGCCCTGGACGCCGTCCGCGCGGCCCGGGACAACCTCGCCGGCTGGCTCGCGGCCGGCGACCCCGAGGGACTCGCGCTGCGGGAGACCCGGTCGGTGCTCGGCCCGCTGCCCGTCCTCACCTACCTGCATGCGACGGCCTACCACCTCGCGGTGTGCGCGCTCGACCTCGAGCCGTGCGGCACCCGGGCCGACCCGGCGCTGCTCACCGCCGGCGTGATCGCCCTCGTCGACACCACGGGTGCGCTCGCCGCCCGGCAGGGCGTGACGGGATCCATCACCGCGGTGCTGCCGCACGGCACCTGGGGGTTCGCCAGCCGGGGCCCGGACTGGCGCACCGCCCGGCTCTCCGACGGCGCCCCCACCGGCCCGGCGGTCGAGGCGGACCCCCGCGTCATCGTCGACGTCACCGCGGGGCGGGTCGCCAACGTCCCGCACCTGTGGCGTCGGCGCGAGCTGGTCACCCACGACCTGCCGGGGCTGCTCCGGCTGGCGCCGGTGATCGAGCAGGTGCCCGGCATTCCGGGCGGGCTGGCGCTGCGGACGGCGAGCCGCTACCTGGGTGCCGTGGGCTGGCTGCTGCGCCGCTGACGGCCAGCAGCGCGACCGCGGGTCAGCGGCGGTGGATCTTTGGCGCCACGAGTCGGGTGCCGGACCACTCAGGGGCGGCGGCCACGCTGGAGGTCGCCGAGAGGCCGGCCGTGGGTGCCGCCTCGCCGATCTCTGCGGGCTCGACGTGGCCGGGCCGGCCCGCCTTGGGCGTCAGCAGCCAGATCACGCCGCCGGAGGCGAGCGTGGTGAGCGCGTCCACCAGGGCGTCGACCAGGTCGCCGTCGGCGTCGCGCCACCACAGCATGACGACGTCGACGACGTCCTCGTACTCCTCGTCGACCAGCGTCGTCCCGGTGACGACCTCGATCGCTGCGCGCAGCGCGTCGTCGGCGTCCTCGTCCCAGCCGAGCTCCTGGACCACCTGACCGGGCTGCAGCCCCAGCCGGCTGGCCGGCCCGCGCTGCCCCTCCGCGGCGCCCGCGGTCGCGCTCACCAGCACTCCTCCGTTCGACGCTCCCCGATCCCGGTAGTCCATCGGAGCCGACGGCGGGGTGCAAGTGGTTCGGGCGAATGCACGCGTCGGGCTCAGCCGGGCAGGAACGACAGCCGCACCTGGCGGACGGGGTTGTCGACGTTGGTGTCGACGAGGCACAGCGACTGCCAGGTGCCCAGGGCCACCCGGCCACCGAGCACCGGGACGACCACGAACGGCGCCACGAGGCCGGGCAGGACGTGGTCGCGGCCGTGGCCGGGCGAGCCGTGCCGGTGCACCCACCGCTGGTCCGCGGGCAGCAGCCGGTCCAGCGCGGCCAGCAGGTCGGCGTCCGACCCGGCCCCGGTCTCGATGACCGCCACGCCCGCCGTGGCGTGCGGCACGAACACGTGCAGCAGCCCGTCGAGCCCGCGGGCGGCCTCCGACACGAAGGCGTCCACCTCGCGGCCGAGGTCGACGACGGCCGGCCGGCGTCCGGTGACGATCTCGACGACGGTGGTGTGCACCTCCGCTCCCCCTTCTGGCGCCTCGGCGGGCCTACGCGGCCATGCGTGACCACGCTAGTGCGCCACAAGGCCGAGGGGACGCCGCGGCGACGGCGGTCGGCCGGTCCGCCGACCGGCAGCCGGCTACTCGTCGGTAGGGTGACGCCCCCGCCGGGAGTAGGCGAGCATGGCCCCGTGACCGACCGACGCGAACGCACCCCGCTCATCAACGCCGGCCTGCCGACCCAGCTCGTCGACGTCGACCCCGACGAGACTCAGGAGTGGCAGGAGTCCCTCGACGACGTCATCGACCGGGCCGGGCCGTATCGGGCGCGCTACCTCATGCTGAGCCTGTTGCAGCGGGCCCGAGAGCGCAACGTCGGGGTGCCGTCGCTGACCACCACCGACTACATCAACACGATCCCGCCCGAGCGGGAGCCCTGGTTCCCCGGCGACGAGTGGGTCGAGCACCGGATCCGCCAGTACATCCGCTGGAACGCCGCGATCATGGTCCACCGGGCGCAGCGCCCCGGGGTCGGCGTGGGCGGGCACATCTCCACCTACGCGTCGTCGGCGTCCCTGTACGAGGTCGGCTTCAACCACTTCTTCCGGGGCAAGCACCACCCCGGCGGCGGCGACCAGGTCTACTTCCAGGGGCACGCCGCGCCCGGCATCTACGCCCGCGCCTTCCTCGAGGGCCGCCTCGACGCCAGCCGGCTGGACGGCTTCCGGCAGGAGCTCTCGCACCCGGGGGGCGGGCTGTCCTCCTACCCGCACCCCCGGCTGATGCCGCAGTTCTGGGAGTTCCCCACCGTCTCGATGGGCCTCGGGCCGCTCAACGCGATCTACCAGGCCCGGTTCAACCGGTACCTGCACGCCCGGGGCATCAAGGACACCTCGGACCAGCGGGTGTGGGCGTTCCTCGGCGACGGCGAGATGGACGAGGTCGAGTCCCTCGGCGCGATCGGCCTGGCAGCGCGCGAGGAGCTGGACAACCTCACCTTCGTCATCAACTGCAACCTGCAGCGGCTCGACGGCCCGGTGCGGGGCAACGGCAAGGTGATCCAGGAGCTCGAGGCCCTGTTCCGCGGCGCGGGCTGGAACGTCGTCAAGGTCGTGTGGGGCCGCAAGTGGGACGAGCTGCTCGCCCGCGACTCCGACGGCGCCCTGGTCAACCTCATGAACCGCACCCCCGACGGGGACTACCAGACCTACAAGGCGGAGAACGGCGCGTTCATCCGGGAGCACTTCTTCGGCCGCGACCCACGGACCGCGCGGCTGGTCGAGGACTGGACGGACGACGACATCTGGCTGCTGCAGCGCGGCGGCCACGACTACCGCAAGCTGTACGCCGCCTACCAGGCCGCCACCGAGCACCGCGGCCAGCCGACGGTGATCCTCGCCAAGACCATCAAGGGCTGGACGCTCGGCAGCCACTTCGAGGGCCGCAACGCCACCCACCAGATGAAGAAGCTCACGCTGGAGGACCTGCTCGTCTTCCGCGACCGGATGAAGATCCCCATCCCCGACGAGGAGATGGACCCGAAGCTCCCGCCGTACTTCCACCCCGGACCGGGCTCGGACGTCGTGCGCTACCTGCACGAGCGCCGAGCGGCCCTCGGCGGGTTCGTGCCGGAGCGCCGACCCTCAAGCAAGCCCCTCATCCTGCCCGGCACCTCCGCCTACGACGTCACCCGGCGCGGCTCCGGCAAGCAGGAGGTGGCCACGACGATGGCCTTCGTTCGCCTGCTCAAGGACCTCGTCAAGGACCGCGAGATCGGCTACCGGTTCGTCCCGGTCATCCCCGACGAGGCCAGGACCTTCGGGATGGACTCGCTGTTCCCGACCATGAAGATCTACAACCCGCACGGACAGACCTACCTGTCGGTCGACCGCGAGCTGGTGCTGTCGTACAAGGAGTCCGAGACCGGGCAGATCCTGCACGAGGGAATCAACGAGGCCGGGTCGGTCGCCTCCTTCACCGCGGTGGGCACGTCGTACGCGACCCACGGGGAGCCGATGATCCCCGTCTACATCTTCTACTCGATGTTCGGCTTCCAGCGGACCGGCGACGGCTTCTGGGCGGCCGGGGACCAGATGGCCCGCGGCTTCGTCCTCGGCGCCACCGCGGGCCGGACGACGCTCAACGGTGAGGGGCTGCAGCACGAGGACGGGCACTCGCCGCTGCTCGCGTCCACGAACCCGGCGGTCGTCCACTACGACCCGGCGTTCGCGTTCGAGATCGGCCACATCGTCGAGGACGGCCTGCGCCGGATGTACGGGGACTCCCCCGAGGACGTCTTCTACTACCTCACCGTCTACAACGAGCCGTACGTCCAGCCGGCCCAGCCGGAG
Organism: Actinomycetes bacterium; assembly: GCA_025455945.1. Lineage (GTDB taxonomy): Bacteria > Actinomycetota > Actinomycetes > Prado026 > Prado026 > Prado026. Next base: position 9,193 of record JALOLN010000031.1, on the reverse strand, counting down.
GGCACCGACGTCGACGGGATCCTGCGCGGGATGCACCTGTACGCCACCGCGACGCAGGTGCCCGAGGGGGCGCCCCGGGTGCAGCTGCTGGCCTCCGGCGTGGCCGTGCCGTGGGCGCTGCGGGCCCAGGAGCTGCTCCGCGACGGCTGGGGGGTGCACGCCGACGTGTGGTCGGTGACCTCGTGGAACGAGCTACGCCGCGACGGCCTGGCCGCGGACCGGGCGAACCTCCTCGACCCGGACGCCGAGCCGCGGGTTGCCTACGTCACCCAGCGGCTGGCCGGTAGGCCCGGGCCGGTCGTCGCGGTCAGCGACTTCATGCGCGCGGTGCAGGACCAGATCCGGCCCTGGGTGCCGCAGGACTTCGCCTCCCTGGGAACCGACGGCTGGGGGCTGTCCGACACTCGTGGCGCCCTGCGTCGGCACTTCAAGGTCGACGCCGAGACGATCACGGCGCAGGCCCTCACGGTCCTCGCCCAGCGCGGAGAGGTGGACCGGGCCGCGCCGGCGCAGGCGATCGAGCGCTTCGCCCTGCTCGACGTCACCGCCGCGGACCCGGGCCAGGGCATGGGAGACGCCTGACCCGCGCACACCGTTCCCCCACCTCGGCTAGGTTGACGCCGAGGGACGTCGGAACGTGAGCGAGGGACCAGCCGTGGTGGACGCCAAGCCCCCCCAGGAGAAGACGCCGGCGGACGCCGACCGGCCGGCCCGGATGAACCGTCTCCTCTACGAGGCCGAGCTGTACCGGCTCCAGGCGGAGCTGGTGAAGGTCCAGGAGTGGGTCAAGACCGAGGGGCACCGGCTGGTCATCGTCTTCGAGGGCCGCGACGCGGCCGGCAAGGGCAGCACCATCAAGCGGGTGACCGAGTACCTCAACCCGCGCGTCGCCCGGATCATCGCCCTGCCGACGCCCACCGAGCGGCAGCGCACCCAGTGGTACTTCCAGCGCTACCTCGACCAGCTGCCGGCGGCCGGCGAGATCGCCCTGTTCGACCGGTCCTGGTACAACCGGGCCGGGGTCGAGCGGGTGATGGGCTTTTGCACCAACGAGGAGTACCAGCGGTTCCTGCACCAGACGCCGATCCTCGAGCGGCTGCTCGTCGAGGACGGGCTCATGCTGCGCAAGTACTGGTTCAGCGTGAGCGACGCCGAGCAGGAGCGCCGGTTCCGGTCCCGTCTCGAGGACCCGATGCGGCAGTGGAAGCTGTCGCCGATGGACCTGGAGTCCATCACCCGGTGGGAGGACTACTCCCGGGCCAAGGACCAGATGATCGTGCACACCGACATCCCCGAGGCGCCGTGGTTCGTCGTCGAGGCCGACGACAAGCGCCGGGCCCGGATCAACATGATCGCCCACCTGCTCTCGACGCTGACGTACTACGAGGTGCAGCGGCCGCCGCTGGCGCTGCCGCCGCGGCCGCCGTCCACCGGGTACCTGCGCCCGCCTCGTGAGGGCACGTACGTGCCCGACCACGCCGCCGCGGTGGAGCAGGCGGATGCCCGCGACAAGGCGGCCAAGGCGGAGAAGACCGCCAAGGGCAAGGGGAAGGGCAAGGGCAAGGACCGGTCCTAGCCGGACGCCGGCCGCGGGCGGCCCGGGCCCGCGGCACCGGGTGACGAAGGTCCCGGGGACGCCGCGCCCCACCCGCGGACAATGGTGCCGACGCCGCTGTTCCGCGGCGTCACGGGTGGTGCTGCGTGGCTGGGCCTCGGGAGTTCCTGCAGCGGTTCCGCCCGGTGGGGACACCGGGTGCCGCCGCCCCCGCCGGGGTGCCCGCCGACCGGGTGCAGGAGGTCTCCGCCGAACTCGAGCCGGTGTTCGCGCTGCTCGCCGAGACCGAGGAGGAGGCCACCGGGATCGAGGCCGCGGCCGTCCACCGCGCAGCAGTCCGCCGGCACGAGGCGGAGGAGCACGCCCGGGCGCTCGTCGCCGAGGCCCGCGGCCAGGCCGCCGCCGAGCGCGCTGACGTCGCCGCCCGCGCCCAGCGCGAGGCCGACGAGGAGTCCGCCCGCGCCGAGCAGGCCGCCGCGGCCACGGCACAGGACCTGCTGGCCCGGGCCGAGCGGGCGCTGCCCGCGGCCGTGGACCGGGTGCTGGCCGCCGTCCGGACCGAGCTCGACGCCCGCGCCGTCGACCCGGGGGCCGAGGGGCAGGCCACGCCATGAGCGCGCGCTGGGTGGCCGGGGCGGTCCGCTCCAAGGCGATCGCCCAACGCCGGCTCGGCGCCGCGGGTGCCCGGGCCCTGGCCGCCAGCCCCTCGCTGCCGGCCGCGCTGCAGACCCTGGTGGCGGCCCCGTACCGCCGTGAGGTGCACGTCGACCAGACGCTGGCGCAGGCCCAGCACGCCGTCAGGGCCACCCTGCTGTGGCACCTGCGGGTGCTCGCCGGCTGGCAGCCGCGCAGCGGGGTGGAGGTGCTGCGGGTCCTCACCGGCTGGTTCGAGGTGGCCAACATCGACGAGCACCTGGCCGGGCTGTCGGGGGTGCCCACCGAGCCGCCCTACCACCTGGGCACGCTCGCCACCGCGTGGCCGCGGCTGCGCGAGGCCACGTCCGCGCGCGAGGTGCGGGCGGAGCTGGCGACGTCCGCCTGGGGTGACCCGGGCGGGGAGACCCCTTACGCGATCGGGCTCGGCATGCGGGTCGCGTGGGCAGAACGGGTGAGCCAGCTGGACGGCGCCTCTGCCTGGGCGGCGGGCGGCGCGGCGCTGCTGGTCGCCCGGGAGCTGTTCGTCCACCGACAGCCCGTCCCCGAGACGGTCGCGCCCACCGTCGACGGCCTGCTCGGCCCGGATGCGCGCGAGGCGGTGAGCCTGCCCGACCTGGCCCGCCGGGTGCGCCCCGACGGCGCCTGGGCGCTGGCCGGCGTGGAACGGGAGACCGACCTGTGGCGGGCGCAGTCCGCGTGGTGGCACCGGGTCGAGGACGACGCGCTCGCCGCCCTGCGCCGGCCCGATCTCGACGGCCGGCTGCTGCTCGCCGCCGCGACGGTGCTCGCCGTGGACGCCTGGCGCACCTGCGCGGCGCTGGAGCTCGCCGCCCGGGGCGGGGGGCCCCTGGAGGTCTTCGATGACGTGGCGTGAGTCGGTCCGGCCGGTCCGGATGCAGCGGGTGGCGCTGGTGGCGCCGCACGACGCGGTGCGCGCCACGCTCGTGGCCGTCGCCGACGCTGGGGTGGTCGAGGTCGAGGAGACCAGCGCCGAGGAGCTGCCCACCGCCGCGGCGGCCGCCCTGCAGGGGCTGAGACTGGGCGCCGAGGTGGCCCCCGTCCTCTCCCCCGAGCCCCCGGACCTGGAGGCGCTCGCCGCCGAGGGCCGGGCGGACCTCCTCGCCGGGGAGGCCGAGCTGCAGCACCAGGCGCGGCAGGCGATCACGCGGGGCCGGGTCGCGGCACTCGTCGGCTGGTGCCCCGACGTCTCCCTCGACGTCCTCACCGACCGGGTCACCGCCGCCGGCGGGGTCGTCGTCCCGCTGCCCGCCCCGCGCGGCCTGGACCCACCGACCCTGCTGCGCACGGGGGGCGACGTGCAGCGCTCCTTCGCCCCCCTGGTGCAGACCTACGCCACGGTGCCCTACGTCGACGCCGACCCCACCCTGCTCGCCGGCCTCGCCTACGTCGTGATGTTCGGCATGATGTTCGGCGACGCTGGCCAGGGCCTGCTGCTCGTCGGCGTGGGGCTGCTGCTGCGGGCCGGGCGCCCGCACACGTACGCACGGTTCCAGCGGATCTGGCCGTTCGTGACCGCCGCCGGGGCGTCGGCCACCCTGTTCGGGGTCCTCTACGGGGAGTTCTTCGGGCCCACCGGGGTGCTCGAGCCGCTGTGGCTGGACCCGCTGGAGCAGCCGGTGCAGCTGCTCGTGGCCGCCATCGGCCTGGGCGCCGTCCTGCTCTCCTTGGCCTACGCGCTCGGCATCGTCAACCGGTGGCGGGAGGGCGGTCTGCGCCGGGCCCTGTACGCGCCGTCGGGGATCGCGGGGGCGGCCCTGTTCCTCGGCCTCGGGCTCTTCGCCGGCGGGCTGTACTGGGGCCAGGACCTGCTGGTCGCGGCGGGGGCCCTCGTGGGGCTCACCGGTCTGGCGCTGGCCGCCGTCGGGCTGTACGTCGCCTCCCCCGGGGGCGGCGCCGGGGTCAGCCAGTCGGTCGTCGAGCTCTTCGACCTCGTCATCCGGCTGCTCACCAACGTCGTCTCGTTCGCCCGGCTGGCCGCGTTCGGGCTGGCCCACGCCGCACTCAACGCCATGGTCTGGGACGCTGCGACCGCGCTGGCCGGCTCCGGCCCGCTGGGCTGGCTCGGCGCCGCCGCGGTGTTCGTCGCAGGCAACGCGGTGACCTTCACGCTCGAGCTGCTCGTCGCCGGGATCCAGGCGCTGCGGCTGGAGTACTACGAGCTGTTCTCCCGGGTCTTCGACCTGGAGGGGCGACCGTTCCGCCCCTGGCACGTACCCGTCGTCTCGAGGGAGGCCCTCCGGTGACCACCTGGCTGATCGCCCTGCCGCTGCTCGCCGTCGCCTCCGGCGGCACCGTCTGGCTGCTGCGCCGGGGCGGCCGGACCACGGTGCGCTGGCTGCTGGCCCTGGACGCCGGGCTGATGCTGGGCGCCCTGCTGGTGCTCGCCGTGGCGGCGGGTGTCATCGTCGGCGGGGCCGAGCCCGCAGCGGCCGCGACACCCGCAGCCGTTGCCGCGGCCGAGACCACGGCGGGCAGCTCGAGCTGGGCGGCCCTCCTCGGTGCGGCGATCGCCGTCGCCGGCTCGTCGATCGGCGCCGCCCTGGCGGTCGCCTACACGGGGGCCGCCGCGCTGGCCGCGATCAGCGAGCGCCCGGAGATGTTCGGGCGGGCCATGGTGATCGTCGGCCTCGCCGAGGGCATCGCGATCTACGGCCTGATCGTCGCCGTGATCCTCATCGGGCGGGCGTGAGCCGATGTCCCACTCCCAGCCGGGCGTGGCGGCGATCGGCGCGGAGGTCCGCGTCGCCGGGTTCGCACTCGCGGGGGTCGCGGTGCGCCCGGCGGAGGACGACGCCACGGTCCGGGCGGCCTGGGCGGCCCTGCCCGAGGACGTCGTCGCCGTCATCCTCACCGCGGCCGCCGCGGCCGCCCTCGCGGACACCCTCGTCGGCCGGCCGGGCCCACCCTTCCCGGTGGTGCTGCCGCCATGAGCCCGGCCCGTACGGTCGAGGAGTCGCTGGCCCCGCTGCGCGCGGAGCTGCTGCGCCGGGCGCGGGCCGACGCGGCCCGCACGACGGCGGCCGCCGACGACGACGCGGCCCGGCTGCTCGCCTCGGCCCGGGCCCAGGCCGAGGCGCTGCTGCAGACCGCCCGGGACGACGGCGCGGCCGACGTGGCGGCGCTGCTCGGCGCCGAGCGGTCGCGGGTCCGGCGGCGCACCCGCTCGACCGTGCTGCGGGCCCAGACCCACGTGCTGACCGAGCTCGAGCAGCGGACCCTCCAGACGGCGCAGCGGCTGCGCTCCGCGCCCGAGTACCCGCGCTGGCGCGAGGGGCTGGTCCGGGCGGTCCGCAGCGCGCTCGGGCCGCAGGCCACGGTGGTCGACCATCCGGCTGGCGGCGTGGTCGGCACCGCCGACAGCCGGCGGGTGGACCTGTCCCTGCCCGCGCTGGTCGGCCGGGCGCTGGCGGAGGCGACGACCGAGGTGCAGCAGCTGTGGGCCGGGCCCGGGCACGAGGACGTGCCGTGACCGGGCGGCTGGTCCGCGTCGTCGGCCCGCTCGTCGAGGTCGACGGACTGTCCGGAGCCACGATGTTCGAGGTCGTCGACCTGGGCCCGGACGGCATCCCCGGTGAGGTCGTGGCCATCCGCGGCGGCACCGCCACCGTGCAGGCCTACGAGTACACCGGGGGCCTGCGCCCGGGGGACGCGGCGGTCGGCAGGGGCCATCCGCTGTCGGCCCGGCTCGGCCCCGGCCTGCTCGGCGGGGTGTTCGACGGGCTGCTGCGGCCGCTCGCCGGTGCGCCGGTCCGGCTGGCTGCGGGCGCCGTCCGGGAGTCGGGGCCCCCCGGCAGCTGGCCCCTCACGCCGTGCGTCGAGGTCGGCGCCCTGGTCGAGCCGGGGGACCTGCTGGCCACGGTGACCACGGCCGGTCCGCTGGCGCACCGGGTGCTGGTGCCGCCGGGGGTGCGCGGCCGGGTGGCGGCGGTGGCGCCGGCCGGGCCGTGCGCGGGGGACGCCGTCGTGGCGCAGGTCGGCGGGGTGGCCGTCCCGCTGACGACGACGTGGCCGATCCGCCGGCCCCGCCCGTCCGCCGAGCGGCTCGACGCCGCGCAGGCGCTGCGCACCGGGCAGCGGGTGCTCGACCTGCTGTTCCCGGTGGCGCGCGGCAGCACCGCCGCCGTCCCCGGCGGGTTCGGCACCGGCAAGACCGTGCTGCTGCAGCAGCTGGCGAAGTGGTGCGACGCCGACGTCATCGTCTACGTCGGCTGCGGTGAGCGCGGCAACGAGATGGCCGACGTGGTGGCCGACCTGCAGGAGCTCGAGGACCCCCGTACGGGCGGCCGGCTCACCGACCGGACCGTCATCGTCGCCAACACCTCGGACATGCCGATGATGGCCCGGGAGGCGAGCATCTACGCGGGCGCGACCGTCGCGGAGTACTTCCGGGACATGGGCTACGACGTCGTCGTCATCGCCGACTCGACGTCGCGGTGGGCGGAGGCGCTGCGCGAGTTCGCCTCCCGGACCGGGGCGCTGCCCGCCGAGGAGGGCTTCCCCGCCGACCTGGCCTCGGCGATCGCCGCCTTCTACGAGCGGGCCGGGCGGGTGCGCACCCTCGGCGGGCGCGAGGGGTCGGTCACCGTCGTCGGCGCGGTGTCGCCGCCCGGCGGTGACCTCGCCGAGCCGGTCACCGCCCAGACCCAGCGGTTCGTGCGGTGCGTGTGGACCCTCGACCGGGACCTCGCGTACGCGCGGCACTACCCGGCGGTGTCGTGGTCCGGCTCGTTCTCCCGGGACGCCGAGCGGCTCGGCAGCTGGCACGCCCGCCAGGGCGATCCGGCCTGGGCCCGCCGCCGGGCCGAGATCGGGGACCTGCTGGCCGAGGCCGACCGGCTCTCCGCGCTCGCCGAGCTGGTCGGCGCCGGCGCCCTCCCGGGACGGGAGCGGATGGTGCTCCTCGCCGGCCGGCTGCTGCGGGAGAGCGTCCTGCAGCAGAGCGCGCTCAGCGCCACCGACGCGACGTGCGACCCGGCCAAGGCGGCGGCGCTCGCCGACGCCGTCCTCGCCGTCGCCGACCGCTGCCAGCAGCTGGTCGACGCCGGCGTGCCGGCCGCCATGGTCGAGGAGACCGACTTCACCCCGCTGGTCCGGGCCCGCGAGGAGGTCGGCCCGGACGACGCTGCGGGGGTGCGGGCCCATCTCGAGACGATGCTCGCCCGGCTGACGGAGCTGCTGCCATGACCAGCCTCGACAGCAGCGTCGAGTACGGCGACGTCCGCGAGCTGCGCGGGCCGCTGCTCGTCGTCCGCGGCGTCCGGGGGGTGGGCTGGGACGAGTTCGTCCGGGTGCGGCTGGACTCCGGCGAGCTGCGGCACGGCCTCGTGCTCGAGGTGGACCGCGACCTCGCCGTCGTCCAGGTGCTCGAGGGCACCGAGGGCATGGACCCCGGCGGCACCTGGCTGCGCTTCGCCGGGGAGCCGCTGCGGGTCCCGGTCGGCCTGGGCTGGCTGGGGCGGGTCTGCAACGGCCGGGGCGAGCCGGTCGACGGCGGGCCGCCGATCCCGGGTGTGACGACCGCTGCCGTCGCCGGGCAGCCCCTCAACCCGATGCTGCGCGAGCCGCCCGCCGACCCGGTGCTCACCGGGGTCTCCGCGATCGACGCCCTGACCACCCTCGTCCGCGGCCAGAAGCTGCCGATCTTCTCCGTGCCCGGCCTGCCCAGCCTCGAGCTGGCCGCGCAGGTGGCCGCCCAGGCGACGGTGGGCGCGGCGGCCTTCAGCGTCGTCTTCGCCGCGATGGGGATCACCCACGCCGACGCGGCCACGCTGCGTGACGTGCTGGAGGAGCGGTCCGCAGCCGGCGAGCTGGTCCTGCTGCTCAACACCGCCGACGAGCCGGTCGTCGAGCGGATCCTCACCCCGCGGATCGCGCTGACCGTCGCCGAGCACCTGGCGTTCGGGTCCGGCCGGCACGTCCTCGTCGTGATGGCCGACATGACGAGCTACGCGGAGGCGCTGCGCGAGGTGTCGGCCGCCCGCGGCGAGATCCCCGCCCGGCGGGCCTACCCCGGCTACCTCTACAGCGACCTGGCCTCCCTGTACGAGCGCTGCGGGCGCATCCGCGGGCACGCCGGCTCGGTCACCGTCCTGCCCGTCCTCACCATGCCGGCCGGTGACATCACCCACCCGGTGCCGGACCTCACCGGCTACATCACCGAGGGGCAGGTGGTGCTCTCCGCCCAGCTGCACGCCCGCGGGATCTACCCGCCGGTGGACACCCTGGCGTCGCTCTCTCGGCTGATGCGCCGCGGGGCCGGCGCCGGCCGGACCCGGGCCGACCACCTCGACCTGGCCGCCCAGCTGCTGGCCGCCCTGGACCGGGCCCGCCAGGTGCGCGAGCTGGCCGACCTGGTGGGCACCGCTGCGCTGAGCCAGACCGACCGGGCCTTCCTCGCCTTCGAGGAGACCTTCGAGCGGGTCCTGGTCCACCAGCGCCGCGACGAGGCGCGTCCCCTCGAAGAGACCCTCGACCGGGCCTGGCAGGCCGCGGCGGTGCTCCCCCGCCGCGAGCTGACCATGCTCTCCGCTGAGCTGCTGGACCGCCACTACGCCCCCGCGCACGCAGCCGCGGCGGCGGAGCGGCGGGGGTGAGGTCGCCGTGGTCGAGCTGAGGGTCCCCCCCGGCCGGGCCGGACGGCTGTGGCTGCTGCACCGGCTCGGCGTCGCGCAGCGCGGCGCCGACCTGCTCGGCCAGAAGCTGCGGATCCTCCACGACGAGGAGCGGCGGCGGGCCCTGCGGGCCCGGCAGACCGAGGAGGACTGGGTCCGGACCGCGCGGGCGGCCGAGACCTGGCTGCTTCGCACCGCCCTGCTCGACGGGCAGCGGGCCACCCGCCTGGCCGCGGCACCGCCCACGGCCCGGGTCGAGCTGACCTGGACCGACGTCATGGGCACCCGCTACCCCGACCGGGCCACCTGCGTCCTGCCGGTGGCCGCCGCCGGGCGACCGACCGCAGCG
>JALOLN010000170.1 GCA_025455945.1 Actinomycetes bacterium | reverse complement strand
CGGAGCACAGCGAGAGGAGGGGACGCCGGTGAGCGCCAGGGACTACCTGGAGAAGGACTTCTACCAGGTGCTCGGCGTCCCCAAGGACGCCAGCCAGGACGCGATCAAGAAGGCATACCGCAAGCTGGCCCGCCAGTACCACCCGGACAAGAACAAGGGCGACACGGCGGCCGAGGACCGGTTCAAGGAGATCACCGAGGCCTACGACGTCCTCTCCGACGAGCACAAGCGCAAGGAGTACGACGAGGGTCGGGCGCTGTTCGGCTCGGGCGGCTTCCGCTTCCCCGGCGGGGGCGGCGGTCCTGGCGGTGCCAGCGGTGCCGGCGTGCCGTTCGACCTCAACGACCTGTTCGCCCAGGCCGGCGGCACCCCGCCGGGGGGTGGGGGGTTCGGCGGTCTCGGCGACCTGTTCGGAGGCCTGTTCAACCGCGGGCGGGGCGCGACGGCCGGCACCCAGCCCCGGCGCGGCTCGGACGTCGAGTCCGAGGTCACGCTGGGGTTCACCGAGGCGGTCGAGGGGGTGACCGTCCCGCTGCGCCTCACCGCGGAGTCCGCCTGCGCGGTGTGCCACGGCACCGGCGCCAAGGCGGGGACGACGCCGCGGCTGTGCCCCTCCTGCAACGGCTCGGGCCAGACCAGGCGCGACGCCGGCGGGTTCGCCTTCGCCGAGCCGTGCCGGGAGTGCCGCGGTCGCGGCCTGGTCACCGACAGCCCGTGCCCGACCTGCCACGGCAGCGGTCGGGGCACGTCCACCCGCACGATCCAGGCGCGCATCCCGGCCGGCGTGGCCGACGGCGCCCGGATCCGGCTCAAGGGCAAGGGAGCACCGGGGGAGCGGGGCGGCCCCAACGGCGACCTGTACGTCGTCGTCCACGTCACCCCGCACCGGCTGTTCGGCCGCAGCGGGGACAACCTCACCCTCAAGGTGCCGGTGACGTTCCCCGAGGCAGCGCTCGGTGCCAGCGTCCGGGTGCCCACCCTCGGCGGCGCCCCGGTGACACTGAAGGTGCCGCCGGGCACGGCCAACGGCCGCACCTTCCGGATCAAGGGCAAGGGCACGCCCCGCCGGGACGGCTCCCGGGGTGACCTCCTCGTCACCGTCGAGGTCGCCGTGCCGCAGTCGCTCGACCCGAGTGCGCGGGACGCCCTGGCCGCCTACCGCGCGGCCACCACGGGACACGACCCGCGGGCCGGGCTGCTCGACGAGCACGGCAGGGGTGGTGGTGGATGAGCGCGCCCCTGAGCAGCCCCGGGTTCGAGCCGGCTGAGGACGCGCCGGTGTTCGTCATCAGCGTCGCCGCCGAGCTCGCCGGGCTGCACGCCCAGACCCTGCGGACCTATGACCGGCTGGGCCTGGTGTCCCCGGGTCGTACCCCCGGCGGTGGCCGGCGGTACTCCGCCCGGGACATCGCCCAGCTCCGCGAGGTGCAGCGGCTCTCCCAGGAGGGGGTGAGCCTGGCCGGCATCAAGCGGATCCTCCAGCTCGAGGACGAGGTCCGCCGGCTGCGGCGGCGCCTGGACGAGCTGGAGTCCGAGCGCCGCAGCGGAGCCCTCGTCGTCTGGCGGCCCACCCAGCACCGGAAGTGACCAGCACGGGAAGTGACATGGACCTCACGAGCAAGAGCCAGGAGGCGCTGACCTCCGCCCAGCGCCGCGCGGTCGGCGCCGGCAACCCCACGCTGGAGCCGGCGCACCTGCTCGCCGCCCTGCTCGAGCAGCCGGACGGCATCGCGGTCGCGCTCGTCGACGCCGCGGGCGTCGACCGGGGTGCGCTGACGTCGGCCGCCCAGGCCGCCGTGGCGGCGCTGCCGCGGGCGGCCGGCTCCACGGTCGGAGCGCCGCAGGCCTCGGGTGCGCTGCAGCGCGCGCTGGCGGCGGCCACGTCGCTGGCGCAGGGCCGCGGGGACCAGTTCCTCTCGACGGAGCACCTGCTGCTGGCCCTGGCCGCCGGCTCGGGGGAGACCGCCGACCTGCTGCGCCGCCACGGTGCCGACGAGGCGGCGCTGACCGCCGCCCTGGACCGGGTGCGCGGGTCGGCCCGGGTGACGAGCGCGGACCCCGAGGGGAGCTTCCAGGCGCTGGAGAAGTACGGCATCGACCTCACCGCCCGCGCCCGTGAGGGCAAGGTGGACCCGGTCATCGGCCGTGACGCGGAGATCCGCCGCGTCGTCCAGGTGCTGTCCCGGCGCACGAAGAACAACCCGGTGCTCATCGGCGAGCCCGGTGTCGGCAAGACCGCCGTCGTCGAGGGCCTCGCGCAGCGCATCGTCGCCGGCGACGTCCCGGAGTCGCTGCGCGGCAAGCGGCTGGTCGCGCTGGACCTCGGCGCGATGATCGCCGGGTCGAAGTACCGCGGGGAGTTCGAGGAGCGGCTCAAGGCGGTGCTCGACGAGATCAGGGCCAGCGACGGCCAGGTGGTCACCTTCATCGACGAGCTGCACACGGTCGTCGGCGCGGGCGCCACGGGCGAGTCGGCGATGGACGCGGGGAACATGCTCAAGCCGATGCTCGCCCGCGGTGAGCTGCGCATGGTCGGCGCCACCACCCTCGACGAGTACCGCGAGCACATCGAGAAGGACGCCGCCCTCGAGCGGCGGTTCCAGCAGGTGCTCGTCGGCGAGCCGAGCGTCGAGGACACCGTGGGGATCCTGCGCGGGCTGAAGGAGAAGTACGAGGCGCACCACAAGGTGCAGATCTCCGACGCCGCCCTGGTCGCCGCCGCGACGCTGTCCAACCGCTACATCACCTCCCGGTTCCTGCCGGACAAGGCCATCGACCTCGTCGACGAGGCGGCGTCCCGGCTGCGGATGGAGATCGACTCGCGGCCGGTCGAGATCGACGAGCTGCAGCGGGCCGTCGACCGGCTGCGCATGGAGGAGATCGCGCTGTCGCGGGAGTCCGACGAGGCCTCGCGGGAGCGGCTGGAGCGGCTGCGGCGCGACCTGGCGGACAAGCAGGAGCAGCTCACCGCGCTCAACGCCCGGTGGGACCAGGAGAAGAGCGCCCTCAACCGCGCCGGTCAGCTGGCCGAGGAGCTCGACCGCCTGCGCACCGAGGTCGAGCTCGCCCAGCGTGCCGGCGACCTCGAGACGGCGTCGAAGCTGCTCTACGGGCGGGTCCGCGAGGTCGAGGCGGAGCTCACTGCCGCCCGCACCGCGACGATCGAGCGGGCCGCCATGGTCAAGGAGGAGGTCGGTCCGGACGACGTCGCCGAGGTCGTCGCGGCGTGGACCGGCATCCCCGCGGGCCGGCTGCTGGAGGGCGAGACCGAGAAGCTGCTGCGCATGGAGGAGGAGATCGGGCGCCGGCTGGTCGGCCAGGCCGAGGCCGTGACCGCCGTCTCCGACGCGGTCCGGCGGGCCCGGGCCGGGATCGCCGACCCCGACCGGCCCACCGGGTCGTTCCTCTTCCTCGGGCCCACCGGCGTCGGCAAGACCGAGCTGGCGAAGGCCCTGGCCGACTTCCTCTTCGACGACGAGCGGGCGATGGTCCGCATCGACATGAGCGAGTACGGCGAGAAGCACTCGGTGGCCAGGCTGGTCGGCGCGCCGCCCGGCTACATCGGGTACGAGGAGGGCGGCCAGCTGACCGAGGCGGTCCGGCGCCGGCCCTACACGGTGGTGCTGCTCGACGAGGTCGAGAAGGCGCACCCCGAGGTCTTCGACCTGCTGCTGCAGGTCCTGGACGACGGCCGGCTCACCGACGGCCAGGGCCGCACCGTGGACTTCCGCAACGCGATCCTGGTGCTCACCTCGAACCTGGGCTCGCACATCCTCGTCGACCCACACGTCGACACCGAGGGCAAGCGGGCCGCCGTGATGGACGTCGTCCGCGCGACGTTCAAGCCCGAGTTCCTCAACCGGCTCGACGACATCGTCGTGTTCGACCCGCTCGGCACCGAGGACCTCGCCCGCATCGTCGAGCTGCAGGTGGACCGGCTCGCGGCGCGGCTGGCCGACCGCCGGCTCACGCTCACGGTGACCCCGGCGGCGCGTGAGTGGCTGGCGCTGGCCGGCTACGACCCGCTGTACGGGGCCCGGCCGCTCAAGCGGCTGGTGCAGACCGAGATCGGGGACCGGCTGGCCCGGGCGCTGCTGTCCGGGCAGCTCCGCGACGGTGCGGAGGTGGTCGTCGACGTCGAGCCCGATCGCGGCGGCCTCGTCGTCCGGTAGGACGCTCCGCTCACCCGTCCACCCGGTGATCCAGGGAACCGCACCCGGGTGGGAGCACGGGCTGGCGTCCCTGGATCACGGGACGAACGGGCCCTGGCACGCTGGTGGCCGGCTGTGGAGCCTGGCGGTGTGACCGCCCCGTCGACCGCTCCGCGCCCGCCACCGGCGTGGCAGCGGTGGACGCTGGCCTGCGGTGTCGCCGAGACGGTGGGCATGGCCGCTGCCGCCGGGGTCGCAGGACTGCTGCTCGCCACGGTCGGTGAGCCGGACGACTGGCCGAGTGCACTGGCGGTCTGGTTCGGCTCCATCGCGGGCGGCGCCGTCGAGGGCCTTGCCGTGGGCCTGGTCCAGCTCTGGGTGCTGCGACCCTGGCTGCCGCGGCTGCCCGGACGCCGGTGGGTGCTCGTGACCGTGGCGGTGGCGGTGCTCGGCTGGGCGCTCGGCATGGCGTTCCCGGCCCTCGTCGCCTGGCGGCTCGGCACCGGGGGCGGTACGAGCTCGGCCGCCGGACCGCCGCTGTGGCTCATGCCGCTGGCAGGGGCGGCGATGGGCCTAGTGCTCGGGGCGATCTTCGGAGCGGCCCAAGCCGGGGTGCTGCGCGGGCACGTCGCCCGCCCCCGGCGCTGGGTCACCGCCAATGCCCTCGGCTGGGCAGCTGCCATGGCCGTGATCATGACGGGCGCCTCCATGCCGTCCGTCCCCTGGCCCTGGCCCCAGCTGCTCGCGCTCGGTGCCGCGACCGGGATCCTCGCCGGGCTCGCGATCGGCGCCGTCACGGGGCTGTTCCTGCCGGCCCTGGACGACGTCGCACCCCGTGGCGGACCCTGGGTCAATCGGGTCGTGCTCTGGCTGCTGCGCTCGCCGGCGCACCGCGTG
>JALOLN010000169.1 GCA_025455945.1 Actinomycetes bacterium | reverse complement strand
GTCGGCGGCGGGGCGACGACCGACCTCGCCGGGTTCGTGGCCGCGACCTGGCTGCGCGGCGTCCGGGTCGTGCACGTGCCGACGACCCTGCTGGGCATGGTCGACGCCGCCGTCGGGGGCAAGACGGCGATCGACATCGCCGAGGGCAAGAACCTCGTCGGGGCCTTCCACCCCCCGGCGGGGGTGCTGTGCGACCTGTCCGCCCTGGAGACGCTGCCGCGGCACGACTACGTCAGCGGGCTGGCGGAGGTCGTCAAGGCCGGGTTCATCGCGGACCCGGTGATCCTCGACCTTGTGGAGGGCGACCCCGAGGGGGCCGGCACGCCGGCCGGGCCGCACACCCGCGAGCTGGTCGAGCGGGCGGTACGGGTGAAGGCCGCGGTGGTGACCGGGGACCTGCGGGAGGCGGGTGGCCGGGAGGTCCTCAACTACGGGCACACCCTGGGCCACGCCATCGAGAAGGTCGAGGGCTACCGCTGGCGGCACGGCGCCGCGGTCTCCGTCGGCATGGTGTTCGCCGCCGAGCTGGGCCGGTTGGCCGGCCGGCTGGACGAGGCCACGGCGGCCCGGCACCGCGCCGTCCTGGGCGGGGTGGGCCTGCCGACGACGTACCGCGGGGACCGGTGGCCGTCGCTGCTCGAGGCGATGCGGGTCGACAAGAAGGCGCGCGGCGACCGGCTGCGCTTCGTGGTGCTGGAGGCGATTGGGCGGCCGGCGCTGCTGGAGGGCCCGGACCCACAGCTGCTGGTGGCGGCGTACGAGGAGGTGGCCGGGTGACCCGGGTGCTGGTGCTCAACGGTCCCAACCTGGCGCGGCTCGGCAGCCGCGAGCCGGACGTGTACGGGACGGCCGACTACGCCGAGCTGACGGCCCGCTGCCGGAAGGTCGGGGGGGAGCTCGGCCTGGACGTCGACGTCCGCCAGACCGACGACGAGACCGAGCTGGTGCACTGGCTGCACGAGGCCGCCGACGGCGCCGTGCCGGTGGTGCTCAACCCGGCGGCGTTCACGCACTACTCGTACGCGCTGCGCGACGCGTGCGCCCAGCTGCGTGCCCCCTTGGTCGAGGTGCACCTCACCAACCCCGCCGCCCGCGAGGAGTTCCGGCACACCTCGGTAGTGGCCGGGGTCGCGACGGGGACGGTCGCCGGCTTCGGCCTGGAGTCCTACGCCCTCGCCCTGCGTGCCATCGCCGCCCTGACGGCCCACAGGTGAAGGCCACGCCACGCCCATCTACTCGCCACAAGGGCCCCTTGATGCCAATAGATGGAGGTGGGGCGCCCTTCATCCGGGCGTAGGCTCCGCGCCATGCCCGACACCGAGGCCGGTCGACGCCACCGCCTGCGCGACCGCCTCGCTGCGCTGGACGCCGATGCCGTCCTGGTGACCCGGCTGGTCAACGTCCGCTACCTCACCGGGTTCACCGGCAGCAACGCCGCGCTGCTGCTCACCGCGGACGACGCGGTGCTGGCCACCGACGGCCGGTACGTCCTGCAGTCGGCTGCTGAGGCCCCCGACGTCGAGCGGGTGATCGACCGGCGGTGCGGGCCGGCGCTGCTCGCCCGAGCGGTGGCCCGCGGTGCGCGCCGGGTCGCGTTCGAGGCCCACGATGTGACGGTGGAGGGCCTCGAGTCGCTGCGTGCGGCGGCGGAGCCCGTCGAGCTGGTCGCGCTCGGGCACGCCGTCGAGGACCTGCGGCAGGTCAAGGACCCCGGTGAGATCGCGCTGCTCCGCGAGGCGTGCGCCATGGGCGACCGTGCCCTGGCCGATCTGCTGCCCACCGTGCGTCCCGGGCAGACCGAACGTGAGGTTGCGCGGCGGCTCGAGGAGCTCATGCGCGACCACGGCGCGGACGCGCCCGCCTTCGACACCATCGTCGCCGCCGGTCCGAACAGCGCCGTGCCCCACCACGGACCGACCGACCGGCCGCTCGAGCGGGGCGACTTCCTGAAGCTGGACTTCGGGGCCCGGCACCGCGGCTACCACGCCGACATGACCCGGACCGTCGTCGTGGGCAAGCACGTCGAGGCCTGGCAGGAGGACCTCTACGTGCTGGTCCGCGCCGCTCAGCGCGCCGGCCGTGAGGCGCTCGTCCCGGGCGCCGACGTCCGGGACGTCGACGCCGCGGCGCGCACCGTGATCCACGACGCCGGGTTCGGCGAGCACTTCTCGCACGGGCTGGGGCACGGCGTGGGGCTGGAGATCCACGAGGCGCCGCTGCTGGGGTACGAGGCGACGGGTATCCTGGCCGCCGGCACGCCGGTCACCGTCGAGCCCGGGGTCTACCTCCCGGGCCGCGGGGGCGTCCGGATCGAGGACACCCTCGTGGTGCGTGACGACGGGCCCGAGCTGCTGACCCTCACGACCAAGGAGCTGCTCACCCTGGGCTGACCGGGGCGGGCCGACACGCAGGACCGACGCAGGAGACGAGCCCGTGGCGACGACGAACGACCTCAAGAACGGCATCGTGCTCAACCTCGACGGACAGCTGTGGTCGGTCGTGGAGTTCCAGCACGTCAAGCCGGGCAAGGGACCGGCCTTCGTCCGCACCAAGCTCAAGCACGTCCTCACGGGCAAGGTCGTCGACAAGACGTTCAACGCCGGGGTGAAGGTCGACACGGCGACCGTGGACAAGCGGTCGATGCAGTACCTGTACAAGGAGGGCACCGACTACGTCTTCATGGACACCCAGACCTACGACCAGATCCACGTGCCCGCGGAGACCGTCGGCGACGCCGCCCACTTCATGCTCGAGAACCAGGACGCGGTCGTCGCCCTGCACGAGGGCACCCCGCTGTACGTCGAGCTGCCGGCGTCTGTGGAGATGACGATCACCTACACCGAGCCTGGCCTGCAGGGCGACCGCTCCACCGGGGGGACCAAGCCCGCCACCATCGAGACCGGCTACGAGATCGCGGTGCCGCTGTTCATCACCACCGGGGAGCGGGTGAAGGTCGACACCCGGGACGGGTCGTACCTCGGTCGCGTCACCTCCTGACGTGGGGGCCCGCAGCAAGGCCCGCAAGCGCGCCCTCGACGTCCTCTTCGAGGCCGACCAGCGCGGTGTCCCCGCGCTCGACGTCCTGGCCCTGCGGGTCGCCGCCGCCGACCCGCCGGTCCGCGAGCACACGGTGGCCCTCGTCGAGGGCGTCGTCGCCCACCAGGACGAGATCGACGGGCTGATCCGCGCCCACCTCGTCGGCTGGGACGTCGCCCGGATGCCGGCGGTCGACCGGGCGGTGCTCCGGCTGGCGGTCTTCGAGCTGCGCCACGCCCCCGACGTCCCGCCCGCGGTGGCCATCGACGAGGCGGTCGAGCTGGCCAAGCAGCTGTCGACGGAGGAGTCCCCGGCGCTGGTCAACGGTGTCCTGGCGCGGATTCTCGACGAGGCCGCCGCGGCGCGCGACGCCGCGCAGTAGCCTCCGCGCGTGGCCACCGCGCGGCTCGACAAGGGGACGTACCTCGGATACGCGATCGGCTCTGTCGGCACCGCCGGGTACGCCACGGTGCCCGGCCTGCTGCTCGCCTACTACCTGACCGACGTCCTCGGTGTGGCCGCCGGCTTGGCCGCGCTCGCCGTGTTCGTGCCCAAGGCCTGGGACGTCGTCATCGACCCGTTCCTCGGGCACGCCTCCGACCGCTCGGTCCAGCGGCGGGGCAGCCGCCGTCCCTTCCTGCTGGCGGGCGGCCTGACCCTGCCGCTGTGCTTCGTCGCGATCTTCGGGGTCCCGGCGGGGACGCCGACCACGCTGGCGGCGCTGTGGGTCCTCGTCGCCTACGTGCTCGGGGCCACCGCCTTCTCGGTGTTCCAGATCCCCTACATCGCCATGCCGGCGGAGATCACCGACGGGTACGACGAGCGCACCCGGCTGATGTCGTGGCGGGTGGCGTTCCTGGCCCTCGGCATCCTGCTGTTCGGGGCGGGGGCGCCGGCGCTGCGCGACGCGTTCGGCGGCGGGTACGGCGGCTACACGCTGATGGCCGTGGTGATGGGCGCGCTCATCGCCGCCGGGATGCTCGGCTGCTGGTGGATGATGCGGCGCGCGCGCATCCTGCACCGGGCCGAGGACGAGCCGTCGCTGCGCACCCAGCTCACGCTGGTGCGGGGCAACCGCGCGTTCGTCGTCCTGCTCGCGACGTTCTTCGTGCAGGCCCTGGCGACCGCGTCGATGCTGGCCGCCGGCCAGTACTACGCGACCTACGTGCTGGACGACGAGAAGGCCGTCACCCCGCTGTTCCTGGCGCTCGTGGGGCCCTCGCTGCTCGTCATGCCGATGTGGGCGCGGATCGGCATCCGGGCCGGCAAGAGGACCGGGTTCCTCGCCGCCTCGCTGCTCTTCCTGGCCGGCACGGTGCTACTGCTCGTCGTCAGCCTCGCCGAGGTGACGGGTGCGGCGGTGTTCGTCCTCGTCGCGATGTGCGGGATCGGGTACGCCGGCATGCAGATGTTCCCGCTGTCGATGCTCCCCGACACGGTGTCCGCGGCGACGGCGGTCAGCGGCAAGCGCAGCGCGGGCGCCTACACCGGCATCTGGACGGCGGGGGAGACGACAGGGTTCGCGCTCGGCCCGGCCCTCGTCCTGCTGCTGCTGGCCGTCATGGGCTTCGTGTCCAGCACCGCCGACGAGCAGGTGGCGCAACCCGACTCGGCGGTGACCGGGGTGATCCTCGCCTTCACCGTGCTGCCCAGCGTGCTCATCGCCGCCAGCCTGCCGCTGCTGCGCCGCTACGACCTCACCGCCGAGAAGCTGGCGGACCTCACCGAGACCCAGGAGGCACCCCGATGACTCTGCCCGCCGCGCCGCTGCCCGCGGCCGAGGTGCTGGAGCGGCTCGCGGCGATGCGCGTCGGCGACCCGCCGATCCACGGCGGCCGGGTGCTGGCCTACGTGTACGACTCCGGCGTCGACGGGCTCGCCGACGTCGCCGGACAGGCGCTGCAGATGTACGCCGGGGTCAACATGCTCGACCCCACGGTGTTCCCGAGCGTGGCCGAGCTGGAGAACGACCTGGTCGGGTTCGGCCTCGGGTTGCTCGGCGGCGGGCCCGCCAGCGCGGGGGTCGTCACCAGCGGCGGG
>JALOLN010000168.1 GCA_025455945.1 Actinomycetes bacterium | reverse complement strand
GTTCGACGTCGCCGCGGCTCGCAACTACGGGTCCCTGATGGCCGCGCGCGAACGTGCCGGCCGACCGACGAGTGCTCTCGACGCCCAGATCGCCGCGATCGCGAAGGTGCACAAAGCCAAGGTCGCCACTCGGAACCTCGCCGTCTTCCAGGGCATGGGACTCAAGCTGATCGACCCGTGGGCCTACACCCGGTGACAACGCCCCGGAAATCGCCCGCGATCTTGGCCAGGGCCAGTCCTCCTGAGCCTGGCCGCCAGGCCGCGCGGACGACGTCCGGCCGCCGTTCGGCATGAGCGGTGGTCGGCGGTGATGAAGCCTGCACGTCCTGCACGCCGGGGGGTACCGCTACCTGCTGCGGGCTGGCCGACGGGGCCGGGCTGCCGTCCGCGCTGCCGGTCGACGAGACGACCCTCGGCCGGCTGTTCGGCCGCGGCGCGAACCCGGCCACGGGCGCTGCGCTGGGCCGAGCGCGGGCCGACGCGAGGGTCCAGGCGGAGGTACTGGCGGCACGTCACGCCGCCGTCCAGCAGGTCCTCGGCTGGGTGGAGCGCGAGATGCTGCTCACCCGCACCGGCCTTGGCGGCGCTACACCGCAGGCCTCGGAGTCGGTGAGCCGCACGCTCAGCCGGCGGCGCCGAGACCATGGCCCGGCGTGACCATCGTCACTTGCATCGGGTTACCCGCGGGTAGCATCATTCAAGTTACTGGTGGGTAATCCTGCGCCCCGACCTCTCCGGCTCGAGGAGTTTCGACCATGGGTCACTACAAGTCCAACCTGCGTGACATCGAGTTCAACCTGTTCGAAGTCCTCGGTCGGCAAGACGTCCTGGGTACCGGGCCGTTCGCCGAGATGGACCTCGCCACCGCCAAGTCGATCCTCTCCGAGGTCGAGCGGCTGGCGACCAACGAGCTCGCGGAGTCGTTCATCGACGCCGACCGCAACCCGCCGGTCTTCGACCCGGTGACGTCCACGGCGGTCATCCCCGAGTCCTTCAAGAAGTCCTTCCAGGCCTACCAGGACGCCGGGTGGTCCAGCCTCGACCTGCCGGAGGAGATGGGTGGGACGCCGACCCCGCCGTCGGTGCGCTGGGCCGTCGCTGAGCTGGTCCTCGGCTCCAACCCCGCGATCCACATGTACGCCTCCGGCCCGGCCTTCTCGCACGTGTTCTGGGCGCTGGGCACCCCGGAGCAGAAGAAGTGGGCCGAGGTCTGCGCCGAAAAGGGCTGGGGCGCGACCATGGTGCTCACCGAGCCGGACGCCGGGTCCGACGTCGGCGCCGGCCGCACCAAGGCGGTCCAGCAGCCTGACGGCTCGTGGCACATCGAGGGCGTGAAGCGGTTCATCACGTCCGGCGAGCACGACATGACCGAGAACATCTTCCACCTGGTGCTGGCCCGTCCCGAGGGCGCCGGCCCCGGCACCAAGGGCCTGTCGCTGTTCTTCGTCCCGAAGTACTTCGTGGACTGGGAGACCGGTGAGCTGAAGGGCCGCAACGGCGTCTACGTCACCAACGTCGAGAAGAAGATGGGGCTCAAGGTCTCCACGACCTGCGAACTCACCTTCGGCGAGAAGGAGCCGGCGGTCGGCTGGCTGGTCGGCGAGGTCCACGACGGCATCGCCCAGATGTTCAAGGTCATCGAGTTCGCCCGGATGATGGTCGGCACCAAGGCCATCGCCACCTTGTCCACCGGGTACCTCAACGCGCTGGAGTACGCGAAGAACCGGGTCCAGGGCGCCGACCTCGCGCAGATGACCGACAAGACCGCGCCCCGGGTCACCATCACCCACCACCCCGACGTCCGCCGGTCGCTGATGACCCAGAAGGCGTACGCCGAGGGCATGCGGGCCCTGGTGCTCTACACCGCCGCACTGCAGGACGACATCGAGCTCAAGGAGGCCGCAGGCGAGGACGCCTCGATGGAGGACCGCCTCAACGACCTGCTGCTGCCGATCGTCAAGGGCTACGGGTCGGAGAAGTCGTACGCGCTGCTCGGCTCCGAGTCGCTGCAGTGCTTCGGTGGGTCCGGGTTCCTCCAGGACTACCCCATCGAGCAGTACATCCGTGACGCCAAGATCGACACCCTGTACGAGGGCACCACGGCGATCCAGGGCATGGACCTGTTCTTCCGCAAGATCGTGCGGGACAAGGGGCAGGCCCTGACCAAGCTGCTCACCGACGTCCAGGAGTTCGCCAAGGGCGACGCCGGCAACGGCACGCTCGCCGTCGAGCGCGAGCTGCTGGGCAAGGCGCTCGAGGATGTCCAGGGCATGGTCGGGACCCTGGTGGGATTCCTCACCTCCGCCCAGCAGGACATCGCCAACATCTACAAGGTCGGCCAGAACACGACCCGCTTCCTGTACGTGCTCGGTGACCTGGTCGTGGCCTGGCTGCTGCTGCGGCAGGCCGAGGTGGCCCTCAACGCCCTCGCCGCGGGCCCGTCGGACCGCGACAAGCTGTTCTACGAGGGCAAGGTGGCGGCGGCGAAGTTCTTCGCCCAGCAGGTGCTGCCGGCGGTGGCGGCGCAGCGGGCGATCGCCGAGGCGACCGACAACGCCCTGATGGAGCTGCCGGAGGAGGCGTTCTGACGCCGGCGCTCCCTGCCTGACACGGCGGCCGGGTGACCCGATTGGGGTCACCCGGCCGTCGTCACGTACGCTGCCCCGACCATGCCTGTGCCATCCTCCGTGCCGCGCGCCTCAAGCCGGCGGGCCCCGCGCGCCGAGAACCTTCGGGTGACCCGCCTCGTGCGCCAGCTCGCCGTCGTCCCGCTCATGCTCGTCACGGCCTACCTCGTGATGGAGCGCAGCCACGCCGAGGAGCTCGGCAGCGGCGTGCGGGCCACCGCCGAGGTGCTGCGCGGGGAGCGCACCCTCTCCCCCCTGACGTGGGCGGCGCTGCTGGCGGTCGTCCTCGCGCTGGTCTGGGCGGCCCGCTCCGCCCGGGCGGTCCGGGTTCCCCGTCCGACCGTGAGATAGGTCACGTCGGGCAGGCGTCTACGCTGCCCGCGTGACCGTCGTCCTCGGCGTCCTCGCCCAGGGGCTGGTGCTCGTCGCCGCCGCCTGGACCGTGGGCGCGCTGGTGGCGGCCGCCTTCCTGACGCCGTGCGGGCCGGGCGGAGTCCTGGGCAGCGCGGGGCGGGCCGCCGCCCGGGTCGCGGCACCCGCCGCGTGGGCCTGGGCCGTCGCCGCGCTCGTCGCGGTGCCGTTCGCCCTCGCCGTCCTGCTCGGCATCGACGTCGGCTCCGCCGCCCGGCCGGACATCGTCGGCACCTACGCCTTCGACCTGCCCACGACCCGGCTGCTGCTGCTCGCGGCCCTCGTCGCGCTCGTCGTCGCGGTGCTGGTCCCCTCCGTCCAGCGCGTGGGTTGGGCCGGCCTGCTCGCCACGCTGGCGCTGGGCGGGGCCGCACTGCCCGGCTTCGGGCTGCCGCACGGCACGCTCAACGACCACGGCATGCCCAGCCTCGCCGGCCTGCTCGTCCAGGGGTCGCTGGCGCTGTGGCTGGGCTCGGTCATCGCCCTGCGCGGGCTGCGGGCCCACCACCCCGCGCAGAGCGCGGAGGCCGCCCGGCGGCACGCTCGAGGCGTCCCCTGGTACGCGGGGGCGCTGGCGCTGGGTGTCGGGCTGCTGGCCCTGGTGCGGATCCCCGGGTGGGACGCGCTGCGCGGCAGCGCCTTCGGCTGGACGGCGCTGGCGACGGTCGCCGTCGCCCTGGGCGCCGCGGTGGTGGTCCTCACGTCGTCGCACCGGCTGCGCCGACCCGGCCGTCGCGTGCTCGGCCTGCTCCTCGGGCTGGGGACGGCCGTGACCGCGCTGGCGGTGACGACCCCGCCGGCCGGGGGCGGTGAGGGGCCCCGCACGGTGGCCGAGCAGCTCATCGGCGGGCCGCTGCCCGACGTCCCGACCCTGGCCCGCTACCTCGCCCCGGCGCTGGACTCGGTGTTCATCGTGGGGTGCCTGCTCGCCGGCAGCCTCTACACGGCCGGCCTCGTCCGCCTGCACCGCCGGGGTGACCGCTGGCCGATGGGCCGCAGCGTCTCGTGGTTCCTCGGGCTGCTCAGCGTGTGGCTGGTCACGGCGACCGGCGTCGGGGTCTACGCACCGGTGACGTTCAGCGCGCACATGGTCCAGCACATGACGCTGAGCATGCTCAGCCCGATCCTCCTCGTGCTGGGCGCGCCGCTCACCCTGGCGCTGCGGGCCCTGCACACCGCACCGATCCGGGGGCAGCGCGGCCCGCGGGAGTGGCTCAGCGCGATGACGCACTCGCGCTACCTCAAGCTGATCACGCACCCGTTCGTGGCCCTGGGCATCTACGTCTCCGGCCTGTTCGGGCTGTACTTCACGGCGGTGTTCGGGTGGCTCATGGGCTCCCACCTCGGGCACGTCGTCATGCTCGTGCACTTCCTGGCCGCGGGGTACCTGTTCTTCTGGACGATCATCGGGATCGACCCGATGCCGCGGGAGATCCCCTACTGGGCCCGGTTCGTCGACCTGCTCGCGAGCATGGGGGTGCACGCGTTCTTCGGGGTGGTCGTCATGATGGCCACCACTCCCATCGCGTCGGGCTGGTACACGCAGGTCGCCCCGGAGTGGCTGGGGTCGACGCTGCGCGACCAGTACTCCGGCGGCGGCATCGCCTGGGCCTTCGGCGAGCTGCCCAGCCTGATCATCGTCGTCGCGCTGGCCTGGCAGTGGTCCCGCAGCGACGAGCGGGACGCCGACCGCTACTCCCGGCAGGCCGAGCGGGACGGCGACGCCGAGCTGGCCGCGTACAACGCCCACCTGGCCCGGCTGCACGGGCTGACCCCCGACGAAGGAGCGCTCCGATGAGCCGACCCGCCCGGCGCCGCCTGAGCGCCGGCCTGCTGCTCGCGGGGGCGGCGCTGTGGCTGCCGCTGGCCGGGTGCGCGGGCTCGTCGGAGGGCGGTGACGCGGGGGCGCCCGTCATCGTGCGGTCGAGTCCCGCGTCCGGGCCGTTCAAGGGGCTCCTTCGACATCGCGACCCGCACCGAGGGCCGGGTGGCCGCCGTCTACGTCGGCTACACCAACTGCCCGGACGTCTGCCCGACGACGATGGCCGACCTCGCCGTCGCCGTCCGGTCGCTCACCGAGCAGCAGCGCGCCGACGTCGACGTCATCATGGTGACCAGCGACCCCGACCGCGACACGCCCACGCGGATGCGCCAGTGGCTGGACGCCTTCGACCGGTCGTTCGTCGGGCTCACCGGGGCCTACGCCGACGTCCAGCAGGCGGCCACCGAGATGGGCATCCCCATCGAGCCGCCCGTCACCCAGCCGGACGGCACCGTCGTGGTCGACCACGGTGCGCAGGTGCTGCTGTACGGCCGGACCGGTCCGGCCCGGCTCATCTTCACCTCCGGGTTCACGCCGTCGGCCGTGGCCCACGACATCGCACTCCTCCTGGAAGGGACCCAGCCGTGAAGACCATCATGCGGGCCGGCGTGCTCGCCGCCGCCGTCCTCGCTGTCGTCGCCGTCGGTGGCTGCAGCTCTGAGACGACGAGCGACACCGCCGCCACCACGACCGAGGGCGACCTCACGGTGGAGGGGCCCTGGGTCTATGCGCCGGCTGCCCCGAACGTCACCGGTGGCTTCGCCACGATCCGCAACGCCGGCGACGAGGACGTCACGCTGGTCAGCGCCGACTCGCCGATCGCGGGCATGGTGCAGATCCACGAGTTCATCACCGAGGGCACCACGGAGAAGATGGTCGAGGTCGAGGGCGGGCTGCCCGTCCCGGCCGGCGGCAGCGTCGAGCTCAAGCCCGGGAGCTACCACGTCATGCTCATGGAGCTGAAGGAGGTGCCCGTCGCCGGCGACACCGTCGAGATGACGTTCGTCTTCTCCGACGGCACCGAGATCACGGTGGACGCGCCGGTCAGGGCCCGCGAGGGGATGACGGGGGCACCCACCATGTCGCCGAGCATGTCGGCCAGCATGTCGATGGGCTGACGGCCGTGGCCGGGGAGATCTCCCGCCGCGGCCTGCTCACCGGCATGGGCGGGCTGGTCGTCGGCGGGGCGGTGGGCGCGACCGCGGCGACTGCGCTGGCCGCCGACTCCGGCCGCGCCACCGACGCCTCGACCGTCCCGGCGAGCGTGCCCTTCCGCGGGGCGCACCAGGCGGGCATCGCCACCCCCGCGCAGGCCCGGGTCGAGCTGGTCGCCCTCGACGTCCCCCAGGGCACCACCCCGGCCGCCGTCGCGGCACTGATGCAGCAGTGGACGACCGCCGCCGAGGCGATGACCTCCGGCGACGGGGAGCCGGCGGACCCCTCCCGCGAGATCATCGCCAGTGGTCCGGCGCGGCTCACGGTCACCGTGGGGTTCGGTCCCGCGTTCTTCGACACCCTCGGCCTCGTCGACCAGCGGCCCGAGGGCCTGGCCGACATCCCGGCGTTCACCCACGACCAGCTCGACCCCCGCTGGGTGGGCGGCGACGTCCTGCTCCAGGTCGGTGCGGACGACGCGCTGGTGGCCGCCCACGCCGCCCGCCGGCTGGTCACCGCGGCGGCGGGGACACTGACCACGCGGTGGTGGCAGCGCGGCTTCAGCCGCACCCCCCGCTCCACCGACGACACGACGACCCCGCGCAACCTCATGGGCCAGGTCGACGGCACGGCCAACCCGCAGCCCGGCACGGACCTATTCGACGACACCGTCTGGGCCGGTGAGGGCGTACCCCCGTGGCTCGTCGGCGGGTCGTTCGTCGCCGTCCGCCGGATCCGGATGTTCCTCGACGCCTGGGACGAGCTCACCCTGGACCAGCAGGAGCGGGTCATCGGCCGGGACAAGGCGGTCGGGGCACCGCTGACCGGCACCGCGGAGACCGACACCCCGGACATGGGGGCCCAGAACGACAACGGCTCGCTCGTCATCCCCGCCGACGCCCACATCCGGCTGGCCCGCCCCGAGGCCGCGCAGGGGGCGCGGATGTTCCGCCGGGGGTTCAGCTACGACGACGGCACCGCCCCCGACGGCACGGCGGATGCCGGTCTGCTGTTCCTCGCCTGGCAGGCCGACCCCCGCAAGGGGTTCCTGCCGGTCCAGGCGCGGGTCACCATGGGCGACCGGCTGAACGCGTTCACGGCGGCGGTCGGGTCGGCGCTGTTCGCCTGTCCGGGCGGCGTCGGCGAGGGCGAGTACCTGGCGCAGCGGCTGTTCACCGGCTGATCCAGGGAAACGGCCCCGTGCTGCAGGCCGAGGGGGCCTCCCTGGATCAGGGGGTCGGCGGTCGGATCAGAGCCGTCGGTCGCCCAGCACGGGGAACTCCGCGCGGGTCCGGGCGACCAGACCGGGGTCGAGATCGGCCAGCACGACCGCCTCGTCGTCGCCCGCCTCGGCGACCACGGCGCCCCACGGGTCCACGACCAGCGACCGCCCACCCATGCGCAGCCCGGCCTGCTGTCCCGCGGTGTTGCACGCGACGACGTACGCCTGCTCCTCGACGGCCCGGGCCTGGGCCAGCAGCTGCCAGTGCGCCACCCGGGTGCTGGGCCAGGCGGCCGGGAGCAGCACCAGCTCGGCACCTGAGTCGAGCAGCCCGCGGAACAGCTCCGGGAAGCGCAGGTCGTAGCACGTGGCCAGCCCGACCCGGAACCCGTCGACGTCCACGGTCACGAGATCGGTACCCGGGGTGAGCACGGTCGTCTCGCCGCCGTCGAAGCCGAAGAGGTGGATCTTGCGGTAGGTGGCCGCCAGGGAGCCGTCGGGGCGGAGGAGCACCGCGGTGTTGTGCAGCCGGCCGTCCGCGGCCCGTTCCACCAGCGAGCCACCGTGCACCCAGGCACCGAGGTCCCGCGCCGCCGCGGACAGCGCCTGCACGGCCGGGCCATCGAGCGGCTGCGCCGTCCGGGCGAACTCCCCGAAGGCGAAGGCACCCTGCACCCACAGCTCGGGCAGCACGACGAGGTCGGCCCCCGCCTGGGCCCGCACGAGGTCGGCGACCCTGGCCACCCGATCGGCGATGGGCTCAGCGAGGTCGACCGACAGCTGGACGGCGTGCACGCGCATGACCTCATCCTGCCGGGCCACCCCCCTCCCCCCGCATACCCCTAGGGGTATACTTGCCGGGTGCTGACGTCACCGCTCCCCCGCCGGGCCCTGCTCGCCGCCGCTGCCGTGGTCGCCGCCGCTGCCGCCCTCACCGGGTGCAGCTCCGGGAGCGACGCCGCAGCCCCCACCGCGCCCGTGCAGCAGTCGGTCTCGCCGGCCGTCACCCTGGTCGACGTCACCACCGCCGAGGGGCTCATCACCAAGGGCGTGCCGGTCCTCGACGTGCGGCGCCCCGACGAGTTCGGCGCGGGCCATCTCGAGGGCGCCGTCAACATCAACCTCGAGGACCCGGCGTTCGCCGCGCAGGTCTCGGCGCTGGACCGGACCGGCCCGTGGGTCGTCTACTGCCGGACCGGCAACCGCAGCGCGACGGCGAGCGCGCAGATGGAGGCCCTCGGCTTCACCCAGCTGTACGACATGGGTGGCGGCATTACCGCGTGGCAGGACGCCGGGCTGCCGGTCACGACGTCCTAGGGCCGTCCAGCCCCGCGCGGAGCACGTCGCGCCGCACCTTCCCCATGGCGTTGCGGGGCAGCTCGCCGACGAACTGCCACACGCGCGGTCGCTTGTAGGGGGCCAACCGGTCGGCGAGGAACGCCTCGAGGTCGCTGCCGGCGGGAGCCGGCCCGGCCGGGACGACGACCGCGGCCACCACCTCGCCCCACCGCTCGTCGGGCCGGCCGACCACCGCGACGTCGGCGACCGCCGGGTGCTGGCGGAGGGCGTCCTCGACCTCACGGGGGTAGACGTTGAGCCCGCCGGTGATGACCAGCTCGC
>JALOLN010000030.1 GCA_025455945.1 Actinomycetes bacterium | reverse complement strand
GAGCTGTACCCGGCCTTCCTGCACTGCCTGGCCCGGGACCCCGGGCTGCGGATCCACGTCTACGGCAAGGGCGTGCGCCCCGGTCGCAAGGTGGGGCACGTCACCGTGCTGGCCGACGACCTGGCCGACGGGCAGCAGCGGGCCCGGCACGCCGCCGCCTACCTCAGGGGAGACATCGATGGCTGATCAGCCGCTCGTCGGCGTCGTCATGGGCTCGGACTCCGACTGGCCGGTCATGCAGGCCGCCGTGGAGGCGCTCCAGGAGTTCGACGTGCCGTTCGAGGTCGACGTGGTCTCCGCGCACCGGATGCCGCGGGAGATGGTGGCCTATGGTGCCGGGGCCGCCGAACGTGGCCTGCGGGTCCTCGTCGCGGGGGCGGGCGGCGCCGCCCACCTGCCCGGCATGCTCGCCGCGGTCACGCCGCTGCCCGTCATCGGCGTCCCAGTCCCGCTGGCACACCTGGACGGCCTGGACTCGCTGCTGTCCATCGTGCAGATGCCCGCGGGTGTGCCGGTGGCCACCGTCGCGGTCGGCGCCGCCCGCAACGCCGGCCTGCTCGCCGTCCGGATCCTCGGCGCCGCCGACGAGGAGCTGCGCGGCCGGATGGTCGAGTTCCAGGCGGACCTCAACGCCGCAGCCCGGGCCAAGGGCGAGGGTCTGCGCCGCCGGCTCACCAGCTGAGCAGCCGCGGGGCCTCGAGCTTCGGGCAGTAGTTCATGACGACGTCCAGCCCGGCGGCCCGGGCCCGGGCCGCCGCCGCCTCGTCGACGACCCCGAGCTGGAGCCAGACCGCGGGGGCACCGACCGCGATCGCCTCGTCGACGATGGCGCCGACCCGCGCAGGGGCGACGAACAGGTCGACGACGTCGACCGGGAACGGCACCGCCGACAGCGTCGGGAAGCCCGGCTCCCCGAGCACGGTGGCGGCAGCCGGGTGCACCGGGACGATGCGCTTGCCCTGGGACCGGAGGAACTCGGCGACCTCGTACGCGGGCCGGGCTGGGTTCTCTCCGAGGCCGACCACAGCCCACGTGGTGCTGTCGATCAGCAGGCGGCGCATCACCGCGACGTCGCCGTAGCGGTCCATCAGGGCCGTCCCAGGGCACGGTAGGTCCAGCCGGCGGCGCGCCAGCGGACCGGGTCGAGGGCGTTGCGGCCGTCCACGAGCCGACGAGCGGCGACGACGCGGCCGAGGACCTCGGGGTCCAGGTCACGGAACTGCGCCCACTCGGTGAGGTGCAGGACGACGTCCGCCCCGGTGACCGCCGACAGGACGTCGTCGTGGTACTCGAGCAGCGGGAACCTGCCCTGGGCGTTGGCGTTGGCCTTCGGGTCGTGGACCCGCACCACCGCCCCGAGCTCGTGGATCGTGGCCGCGACGTCCAGGGCGGGGGAGTCGCGGACGTCGTCGGAGTTCGGCTTGAAGGCCGCCCCCAGCACGGCGACGGTGCGGCCCTCGAACTCGCCCCCGAGCTCGGCGCGGGCCAGGTCGACGGTGCGGGCCCGCCGCCGCTGGTTGATGGCGTCGACCTCGCGCAGGAACGTCAGCGCCTGGTCGACGCCGAGCTCGCCGGCGCGGGCCATGAACGCCCGGATGTCCTTGGGCAGGCAGCCACCGCCGAAGCCCAGGCCAGGGCGCAGGAACTGCCCACCGATGCGAGGGTCGTGCGCCAGCGCGTCGGCCAGGACCATGACGTCGGCCCCGGTCGCCTCACACAGCTCGGCCATCGCGTTGATGAAGGAGATCTTCGTGGCGAGGAAGGAGTTGGCGGCCACCTTCACCAGCTCGGCGGTGGGCAGGTCGCTGATCACGACGGGCGTGCCCGCCTCGATCACCGGCGCGTACACCGCCCGCAGGGTCGCCTCCGCCCGCGCCGAGGCGACGCCGAGCACGATCCGGTCCGGCTCCAGGCTGTCCTGCACCGCGAAGCCCTCGCGGAGGAACTCCGGGTTCCACGCCAGTTCGACGTCGGCGCCGGCCGGCGCCGTCCGGCGCAGCTGCGCCGCCAGCTGTTCCGCCGTCCCGACGGGCACGGTGGACTTGCCGACGACGAGGGCCGGCCGGTCCAGGTGCGGTGCGAGCCGGGCCACGGCGGTCTCCACCTGGCGCAGGTCGGCGGCGAAGCTGCCGGGGCGCTGCGGCGTCCCCACGCAGAGGAAGTGGACGTCGCCGAACGCCGCCACCTCCGCCGGGTCGACGGTGAACCGGAGCCGTCCCGCCGCGAGGTTGCGGCGCAGCAGGTCGGCCAGGCCCGGCTCGTAGAACGGCAGGTCCCCCTCGGCCAGCGCGGCGATGCGTGCCGGGTCGACGTCCATGCCCAGCACGTCGTGCCCGAGCTCGGCCATGGCGGCCGCGTGGGTGGCGCCGAGGTAGCCGGTCCCGACGACGGTCAGCCGATGGGTCACCGGGCGAGCGTACCGAGCGCCCCGGGCGGGCCCACGCTGCGGCCCGGTCGTAGGCTCGACGCGAAGTGCGTCCTCAGCGTTGGAGGAGGGGTCCCCCGTGTCCGACCAGTTCCGTCCGTCGGAGGAGCAGGAGATGCTGCGCGCGTCGGTGCGCGCACTCGCGGAGGACAAGATCGCCCCGCGGGCTGCGGAGATCGACGAGACCGGCGAGTTCCCGTGGGACGTGCACGCCGCGCTCGTCGCTGCGGACTTCCACGCGGTGCACATCCCCGAGGCGTACGAGGGGGCCGGGGCCGACGCGGTCGCCTCGTGCATCGTCGTCGAGGAGGTGGCGCGCGCCTGTGCGGCGTCCTCGCTGATCCCTGCCGTGAACAAGCTGGGGACGCAGGGGATGATCCTGTCGGGCTCCGAGGACCTCAAGCGCCGCTACCTGCCGCTGGTGGCCCGCGGCGAGGCGATGTTCTCCTACGCGCTGTCGGAGCCGGAGGCCGGCTCGGACGCCGCGTCGATGCGGACCCGTGCCGTGGCTGACGGCGACGAGTGGGTGCTGAACGGGGTCAAGCGCTGGATCACCAACGCCGGCGTCTCGTCGTACTACACCGTGATGGCGGTCACCGACCCCGACGCGGGGGCGAACGGCATCTCGGCGTTCGTGGTGCACGGCGACGACGAGGGCTTCAGCCTCGGCGCGCCGGAGAAGAAGATGGGGATCAAGGGCTCCCCGACGAGGGAGCTCTACTTCGACAACATCCGGCTGCCCGGGGACCGGATCATCGGCGCGCCGGGGACCGGCTTCAAGACCGCGCTGCGCACCCTCGACCACACTCGGCCCACGATCGCGGCCCAGGCGGTGGGCATCGCCCAGGGCGCGCTGGACTACGCCGTCGGCTACGTCAAGGAACGCAAGCAGTTCGGCCGGGCGATCGCGGAGTTCCAGGGTCTGCAGTTCATGCTCGCCGACATGGCGATGCACCTCGAGGCGGCCCGCCAGCTCACCTATGCGGCCGCGGCCCGCACCGACGCCGGCGACCCCGACGCGACGTTCTTCGCGTCGGCGGCGAAGTGCTTCGCGTCCGACGCCGCCATGCAGATCACGACGGACGCCGTCCAGCTGCTCGGCGGGTACGGCTACACCCGTGACTACCCGGTCGAGCGGATGATGCGCGACGTCAAGATCACCCAGATCTACGAGGGCACGAACCAGATCCAGCGCCTGGTGATGGCCCGTCAGGTGCTGCGCGCCCGCTGACCCCGGCCCCTTCTTCCGCAACAAGGGCCCCTTGAGGCGAATAGACCGCCCTGGCACGCCCTTCATCTGCCGGGCTGCCCCAGGATGAAGGGCACCCCACGGCCATCTAGTGGCCACAAGGGGCCCTTCATGCTGAAGGGGTGCGGTGGGGAAGGTGGGGTCGGGTCAGCCGCAGGGGTTCTCGGCGGCGGACGTCGTCGTCAGGGCCGACGCGGACGCCGATGCACCCGGGGCCGCCGACGGGGTGACGGTCACCGCCTTCGCGCCGGCGTACGAGGAGCCGACGACCACCTCGAAGACCTTGCCCTGTCCCTTCACCGGGACGGCCTTGGCGCCGGGCAGCGCCGCGAGCAGCGTCTTCAGCGACTCGTCCCATCGTGGGTCGTACCGGACCTCGGTGACCGTCGCCCCGCTGCGGTCGGCGTTGGCGGCCGGGCCCGCCATGACGAAGCCGAGCTTCGCCAGGTCGTCGGCGGTCCGGGCCCCGAGGCCGCTCACGCCGGCGCCGTTGAGCACCTGGACCGTGATGGACGACGGGGCCACGGTGAGCACCGGCCCGGTCGCCGCCGTCGCGCCAGTCGTCTGGCTCCCCACCGGCTGGTCCTGGCGCAGCCGCTCGAACAGGGTGGCCGCCTCCGCCTCGTCCCAGCGCACCGTCGAGCCCACCCCGCCCGGGCGGTAGTCGTAGTCGCTGATCGGGACGGTGGCGAAGACCACGTTGCCCGCCGCCAGCCCCCTGGTCTTCGTCATGAGGTCGACGATGTCGTCGCGGCTGAGATCCGGGTCGGTGCGCACGGACTGCAGGCTGGCGTCGAGGAACGCGTTCATCGCGAGCGGGTTGAGCAGGACCTCGGCGCTGGTCGCCTGGCGGAACAGCGCCCCCAGGAACGTCTGCTGGCGCTCGATGCGGCCGATGTCGGCCCGCGGGTCGAAGTACCGCGCGCGGACGTAGGCCAGCGCCTCGCCGCCGTCCAGCTGGTTGGTGCCCGCCTCGAGCCGGAGCCCGGCCTTGGTGTCCTTGATGGCCTTCGGGGTGCAGATCTCGACGCCGCCGACGGCGTCGACCATCCGGACGAACCCCTCGAACCCCACCTCGACGTAGTGGTCGACCAGGACGCCGGTGTTCGCCTCCACGGTCGCCACCGCGAGCTGCGGCCCGCCGAGGGCGTACGCGGCGTTGAGCTTGTTGTAGGACTCCGGGTGCTGCTTGCCGTCGTCGCCGGTGTAGGCCGGGATCCGTACGTACGAGTCCCGCGGCAGGCTCACCAGCGTGGCCTTGTCCCGCTGCTCGGAGACGTGCAGGAGGATCATCGTGTCGGAACGCCGGCCCGCGCCGTTGTCCGCGGAGGCGGTGCCCACGTGCAGCGCGCGGGCCTCGGCGGCGCTCAGCCCCTCGCGGTTGTCGGACCCCACGATGAGGTAGTTCTGAGCGGTGTCGGCCACCTTGGCCGGCCGTCCCGTCAGCCCGGCGAAGACGTCCACCCGGTCGATCTGCCCCTCGTAGTGGCCCAGGAGCAGGTAGCCCAGGGCGCTGAAGGCCACGACGAGCGTGGCCATGCCACCGGCGACCCAGGTCAACGGCCGCCGCCAACGGTTTCCGTCCTGGCCCGCCGGGCGGGGCTGGGGACGGGGCCCACGGGGGTCGAGCTCCGGCGGGAGGGTGCGCAGGCCAGCGCCCGGGGTGGCGTCGGTCATGGCGAGGTGGGCCTCCAGCAGGTGCACCGAGCGCTGGCGCGCCCGGCCGTCAAGGGTACGACGTGCGCAGTGGCCCCCTCGCTGCCGCGCGCGGGGCACTGTGGTGAGCCTCACACGCAGGGTAGGGGCTGGGCCGGCCGGCTGGCCGGCAGCCACGCCGGGGGGTGGCGCGGAAGGACCGGCGGAACGGGCCGGTCCGTTACCGTGGAATTCCCATGCCCACCGTGTCCTCGTCTGCCGCGCCGGAGCCGGCCGCGCAGCCCGACGGCTGGCCCCCCGTGTCGGTGGTGATGCCGGTCCTCGAGGAGGAGCGGCACCTGCGCGAGGCCGTCGAGCACGTGCTGGCCCAGGACTACCCCGGCGAGCTCGAGCTGGTCATGGCGCTCGGGCCGTCGCGGGACCGGACCGACGCGATCGCGGCCGAGCTCGTGGGCGAGCACCCGGGGCGGGTCCGCTCGGTCCGCAACCCCACGGGCACCACGCCGGCCGGGCTGAACGCCGCCGTCGGCGCGGCTCGCCACCCGGTCGTCGTCCGGGTCGACGGACATGCGCTGTTCCCCGGTGACTACGTGCGGACGGCGGTGGAGGTCCTCATGGAGACGGGGGCGGACAACGTGGGCGGCATCATGGCCGCCGAGGGTGTCACCCCCTTCGAGCAGGCCGTCGCCCGCGCCATGACCTCACCGTTCGGCGTGGGCAACGCCCGCTTCCACACCGGCGGGGAGCCAGGGCCCGCCGACACGGTCTACCTCGGGGTGTTCCGGCGGGCGGCCCTGGAACGCGTGGGGGGTTACGACGAGGCGTACCTGCGCGCCCAGGACTGGGAGATGAACCTGCGGATCCGCCGTACCGGCGGGCTGGTGTGGTTCACCCCTCGGCTGCGGGTGTCCTACCGGCCTCGACCCGACCTGCGGTCGTTGGCCCGGCAGTACTTCCACTACGGGCGGTGGCGCCGCACCGTCATGCGCAGCCACCAGGGGACGGCCAGTCTTCGCTATCTGGCGCCGCCGGTGGCGGTCCTGGGGGTGCTCGCCGGTCTGGCCGCGGCACCGTGGTGGCGTCCGGCACTGGCGCTCCCCGCCGGGTACGCCGCGCTGGTGGTCGGTGCCTCGGCGGTCACGGCGCGCGGACTGCCCCCGGCAGGGCAGGCCTGGCTGCCGGCGGTCTACGCGACCATGCACGGGGCGTGGGGCGTCGGCTTCCTGCTCAGTCCGCGTGGTCTGGCCGCCGGCTCGCCGGAGGGCTCCCGGTGAGGGCCCTCATGCTGGTCTGGACGAACGTTGCCAACGACGCCAGGGTCCTGCGTGAGGCGGCGGCCCTGGGCGAGGCGGGACACCAGGTGCACGTCGTGGGCCGCGACGTCCCGGACGGGTTCGTCCCCCCACCGGGGGTGACCGTGTCCAGCGCGGGAGGCACCTCCGGGCTGAAGCGGGCTGCGGGAGGGGCGGCCGCCTCACGGTCGACACCGGTCCGCGCGGCCCGCTGGGCGCTGCTGCCGTCGCACGTGGCGGCGGCACACCGGTCCTGGGTCGAGGCGGCCGCACGCGACGCGGCCGGGCGAGAGTTCGATGTCGTGCACGCGCACGACTTCACCGCCCTGCCGCTCGGTGCCCGGCTGGCACGGGACCGGCGGGTGCCCTACGTGTACGACACGCACGAGTTCTGGCCGGGCCGGCCACGGCACGGGCGCCCGACACCGCTGGTGCGCCGGCGTGAGATGGCGGCGGAGCGCCACCTCGGGGCCGCGGCCGTCGCGGTGCTCACCGTCGGCCCCGGGGTGGCCGACCGCCTGCGCTCCGTCTACGGGTGGCCGCACGTGACGGTCGTGCGCAACACCTTCCCGGCCCGGCTGCAGGACGACCCGCCGCTGCCAGAGGTGCCGGTGGGGGCTGTCTACGCCGGTCGGATCGCCCCCTACCGGGAGATCGAGACGATCGCACGGGCGGTGCCCAGGCTCGCCCCGCTCGCCGTCACCCTCGTCGGCCCCGCCGACCCGACCTACCTGGCCGGGCTGGACACCGGCGGAGCGGGTGTCATGGCGCCCGTGCCCGTGGACGAGGTCGACGTGCTGCTCCGCCGCAACGGCCTGGCGCTGGTGACCCACTCCGACCGCTGGGTCAACCACCGGCTGGCCCTGCCGAACAAGCTGTTCCACGCGGTCCACGCCGGCGTCCCCGTCGTCGCCACCGACGTGGAGGAGCTCGGCCGGGTGGTGCGCGACCACGGCATCGGGACGCTGTACCGTCCCGGCGACGCCGACGGCCTCGTGCGCGCCGTCCGGGAGGCGGTCGCCCGCTACCCGGAGCTGCTGGCCGCCGTCCGGAGGGCCGCCCCCGAGCTGTCGTGGGCGCACGACGCCGACGCCCTGCTCGCCGTGTACCGCGACATCGAGCGGGCGGGGGTGGCGCCGTGACACGCATCTCGCTGCGTCCCGGATATCCTGTCGGCTCGTCCCCCCTCTCCCCCTGGGATCCTCCCGTGACCTCAACCCGCCCGGTGCCCCGGTCCGGCCCGGCCACGTCGGGTCTCGGCCCGCGATGAGGACCGTGCCGGTCGGTGGCGCCGACGACGACTACGTGCTCGAGCGGCACGTCTACGAGCCGCACCGAGCCGGCCTGCCGAAGTTCGGCCCGTACGTCCGGGCGCTGTGGCGGCGACGGGAGTTCGGCTTCGAGCTCTCTCGCAGCTCGCTGCGCGCGGCCCACTTCGGCACCGTGTTCGGACAGCTGTGGCTCGTGATCAGCCCGCTGCTGCTGGGCGCGGTCTACTTCGTCCTCGTCGCCATCATCAGCGGCCAGTCCCAGGGAGCCGAGTTCTTCGCCCACCTGCTGGCCGGGCTGTTCGTCTTCTACTTCATCGCCGGTGCGATGACCGCGGGGTCCAAGTCGGTCGTTGGCGGCGGCCGGCTGATCATGAACATGGCCTTCCCGCGCGTCCTGCTGCCCCTGTCGTCCGTCCTGACCGCGTTCATGCGCTTCCTGCCCACGATGGCGGTGCTCGTCGTCGTCGGAGCCATCGCGCGCGTCCCCATCGGAGCCCACCTGCTGCTCGCTCTCCCGCTGCTGGCGTTCATCGTCGTCTTCGCGTCGGGCATGGCGATGGTCTTCGCCACGCTGCAGGTGTACTTCCGTGACACCTCCAACTTCCTGCCGTACTTCACCCGGATGTGGCTGTACCTCTCGCCGGTCCTGTACTACATCGACCAGGTGCCCGAGGGGCTGCGACCGTTCTCGGCGTTCAACCCGCTGTTCTGGCTCATCGGGGCCTGGGGCGAGCTGCTGGTCCGGGGCAACGTGCCGTCGGCGACGGTGTGGCTGGGCTGCATCCTGTGGTCGGTCGGCACGTTCGTGGTCGGCTGGCTCTTCCTCACCTCCCGGGAGCGCGAGTTTGCCGTCCGCATCTGATCCGGCGGTCGAGGTCTCGCACCTCGACATCACCTACCGGACGACCTACGAGAAGGTCCCCACGCTCAAGAGCGCGCTGGTGCGGCTGGGCCGCAGGCAGACGGCCGTGCGCGAGATCCAGGCCGTTCGCGACGTCTCGTTCGAGGTCCCCCAGGGCGCCGTCATGGGGATCGTCGGCGCGAACGGCGCCGGCAAGTCCACCCTGATGCGCTCCGTCGCCGGCATCCTGCCCCCGACCGCGGGACGGATCGTCGTCAACGGCCGGGTGAGCACCCTGCTCGCCCTCGGCGTCGGCTTCAACGCCGCGCTGTCCGGCCGCGAGAACGTGGTGCTGGGAGGGTTGGCCGCGGGGCTGACCCGGGACCGGCTGGAGGAGCGGTACGAGGAGATCGCCGACTTCGCCGAGCTGGGCGACTTCATGGACCTGCCCATGAAGACGTACTCCTCCGGCATGTACGGACGACTGGCGTTCGCCGTTGCCGTCCACATGGAGCCCGACATCCTGCTGGTCGACGAGGCCCTGTCGGCGGGTGACGCGAAGTTCAAGCAGAAGGCTCAGGCGAAGATGCTCGAGCTGTGCCAGCGGGCCGGCACGATCCTGCTGGTGACCCACGCCCTGGCGACGGTGAAGGACCTCTGCAGCGACGCGATCTGGCTGCACAAGGGGCAGCTGATCCAGCAGGGCAAGCCGGAGGAGATCGTCGAGGCCTACACCCGCTTCCTCAAGGTGGGGGAGAGCGCGATCACCGACGAGGACGTGTGAGCCGACCGGCTGCGTCGGCCCCCGGCGACGTCAGCGTCGTGACGAGCGGGCACGACGTGGCCGACGCCCGGCTGCACCGGCTGGTGGCCGGCTTCCGTCGCGCCGGGCTGCGGGTCCAGGTCCTCGGCCTGGGCAGCGCCACCGCGGCACCGGCGGCGGACTCGGTCGTCACCCGGCCCGTGCGCAGCCGGTGGGGGCGGCTGGTGGACGACGTGCGGCTGCCGTGGCGGGCGCAGGGTCGGGTCGTGGTCGTGCTCGACCCCGACCTGGTCCCGTCGGCCCGCGCCCGACGGGCGGTGCGGGGCGGTGCCGTCGTGGTGGACGTCCACGAGGACTACGCAGCGCTGCTGGACGACCGGTCGTGGGCCCGCGGGCTGGCCGGCCGGGTCGCCCGGACCGGGGTGGCGTGGACGACGCACCTGAGCGCGTCCGCCGACCTCACCGTGGTGGCCGACGAGCAGGTCCCGCCCGTCAGGGCCCGTCGGCGCCGCGTCGTGCGCAACCTCCCCGACACCGAGGTCCTGCCGCCGACCTCGGCACCGGACCCGGTCCCGCGGGCGGTCTACGTGGGCGACGTGCGCCGCTCCCGCGGCCTGTGGGCGATGCTCGACGCCGTCGCCGCGGCCCCGCCGTGGGAGCTGGACGTCGTGGGCCCGGTGGCTCCGGGAGACACCGCGCAGCTCGCGGACTGGGTGGACCGCAGCCCGGCGGCCGACCGGGTTCGGCTGCACGGGCGGCGTCCACCTGCAGAGGCGTGGCGGCTGGCATCGGGCGCGTGGTGCGGGCTCGTGCTGCTCGAGGACACCCCGGCCTTCCGGGCGGCGATGCCGACCAAGGTCTACGAGTACCTCGGCTGCGGGCTGGCCGTGGTCACCAGTGCCCTGCCCCGCCCGGCGCAGCTCGTCAGTGACACCGGCGCCGGCGTCGTGGTCACCGACGCCGACGGCGCGGCCGCCGCCCTGCGGTCCTGGGCGGCCGACCCGGAGCCGCTGCTGGCGGCCCGGGCTGCGGCGAGCCGGTGGGCGGAGCAGAACCTGTACGGTCGCTCCGTCTACGACGACCTCGCGGTCGAGGTCGCCCGGTTGGCCCGGAAGGACGCATGACGACCCGCTCTCGCCTGGTGTGCGTGGTGGACGAGCGCGACGGCTACGCCGACCGCGCGCGCGAGGCGGCGCAGGCGGCGCGGGGGGTGGGGTGGGAGGTGGTGATCGTCTCCCTGGTGTCCCGCGGGGCGCCGGTCACCGGGACCTCCGGGGGCTGGGCGCTGACGCGGGTGCCGCTGCCGCCCGGCCTGGGCCCGCCGGAGGCCGTGCGGCGCCGGGCCCGGCTCGACGCCTGTGCCGCGGTCGAGGCGCGCCGGCGCGGGCTGTCCCCTTGGGACCCGCGCCGGCTGGCGCTCGCCACCCGGTTGCGGTGGGTGCGACGCCGTCGGCGTGACGCCGGGCGGGACGACCGGGCCGCGGCCACCGAGGACCTGCTCCGGCGGGCTGCCACCGCACTTGCCCCGGCCGTCGCGGCGGCCGATCCGCAGGTCGTCGTCGCCCACGGCGGCACCGCGCTCGCAGGGGCGGTCGCGGCCGCCCGGCAGGTGCGTGCGGACGGCCGGACGGTGCGGGTCGTCCACGACGCGTTCGCCGGCGGTCCGGCGCTCCTCCACCCACCAGCGGTCGACTCCGTGGTGGCGGTCGCCGACCCCGGCTGGGCCGAGGTGCTCGGAGCGCCGTCGCCCTCGCCGGTCCCGGCGTCCGGCGCCGAGGTGCCCCGGCCGTCGGCCGACGTGGCGGCCGAGGTCCGTCTGGGCGTGGGGCCGGCCAACTTCGCCGGGCAGGGCTGGGCCTGGGCCCGGGCGGCGGAGGCGCACCTGCCCGGGGTCCGGGCTACCAGCTGGGCCCTGGAGCAGGCGGTGTTCAACTTCCCCACCGACCTCAGGCTGAGCCGTCCGCAGGCCGAGCAGCTCGACGGGCAGCTGGCCCAGGTCCGCCGGGTCCTCGGCCTGACCCACCTGCTGGACGAGTCCCTGCGGTCGGTCTCGGGCTCGCTCAACGGCAGCGTCGTCGCCGGCGACCTCCCCGCCCTCAAGCGGGCCGGGGTCGCGCTCGCGGTGCTCTGCCACGGCACCGAGATCCGCAGCCCGGAGCGACACCTGCGGCTGTACCCGGAGACCTCGCCGTTCGGCGACCCGGCCTGGGACGCGGTGGCGTCCATCCAGGCGGTCGCCTCCCGCAACGCCGCGTGGCTGGCGGCCTTCGACGGGCCGGTCTTCGTATCCACCCCCGACCTCCTCGACGACGTCCCCTGGGCGACGTGGCTGCCCGTCGTCGTCGACGAGAGCGACTTCGCGCCCGGCCCCCCCGTGCTCGAGCGGGAGGTCCCCGTCGTCATGCACGCCCCGTCGAGCCCGCGGTTCAAGGGGACGGCACTGGTTGACCCCGTGCTGCGCGGGCTCGAGGCGGAGGGGCTGCTGCGGTACGCGCGGTACACGGACCTACCACCGGAGCAGGTGGCGTCGGCGATCCGCGACGCTGACGTCGTCATCGACCACGTGGTCATCGGCAACTACGGCGTGCTCGCCTGCCAGGCGATGGCGGCCGGGCGGGTCGTCGTCGGGCACGTGCACGACCGGGTCCGCCGTCGCGTCCCCGAGGAGGTACCCATCGTGGACGCGACTGCCGGCACGCTCGGGGACGTCCTGCGCGGGCTGCTGGCCGACCCGGACGGCGCTCGGGCGACGGCGAGCCGCGGGCCCGGCTTCGTCCGCCGGGTCCACGACGGGCGGCGGTCGGCGGAGGCCCTGGCCGGGTTCCTCGGCCGCCGCTGACGACGCTCAGCCGGGGGCCGTACCCGGCGTGGCGAGCAGGGTGTGCAGCGCGGGCAGCCCGCTCAGTGCCGTGGCCTTCGGGTGCCGGCGGGCGAGGAACCACACGGTGCGGATGGACGCGCCGTCCGCGGCCACGAGCACGTCCGCATGCCCGGCGAGCGCCATGGCCTCGGGGGAGTGCCGGAACCGCTCCCACGCCGTCCGGGGATGCGGGTCCGACTTGAGCCGATGCTGCACGGCGGAGAGCCCGCGCGCGGCTCTCACGCGCGCCTTCACGACGACCTTGCGCGTCCTGCGCACCACCTTGCCCGCCGTGCCACCCCCGGTGGGCGGCGTCCAGCGCGCGCCCGGCGGCGGCACCCGGCGCAGCTCGACTGCCGCGCTCACCAGCGGGAGCAGGTCCTGGTCGAGCGGGAGCCAGGACACGACCGCCACCTCGCCCCCGTGGGCGCGCACCGCGCGGACGGCGGAGGAGAGCGGCTCGTGGAGCATCCGACGGCCGCCTGCCACGATGAGGACCCTCACGCCCCGGCCCCCGCCGGCAGCGCGGCCGTGCGCCGCACGGCGACCTCGCGCAGGGCCGCGACGCGGGGCGACAGCTGGGCGTCCCGCCGGAAGGCCCGGCCGAAGGCGGCGCTGGCGGCGCGGATGGCCTCGTCGGCGTGCACGCTGGCATCGGCGGCGCGGAGCATGGCGTCGGCGATCTGCTCCGGTGCGAGCCCCTCGACCGGGGACCACAGCGGGTAGCCGCGCAGGATGTCGGACGCCGCGTTCCCGGGGTCGTGCACGGAGACGACCGGCAGGCCGGTGGCGAGGTACTCGAAGACCTTGCCGGAGGTGACGTAACGCCCGGTGCCGAGGACGAGCAGCAGCACGTCGTGGGACTCGTACACCTCCCGCACGCCGGTCTTCGGGATCGGTCCGCCGTGCCGCACGCCGTCCTCGGCCGCGGACTGCAGCATCGCCTGCAGCGCCGGGTTGGGCAGCTGGTAGTGCCCCAGGTAGCCGTGGAACGTGGTCGTGGAGCGGGCCACGACGTCGCTGCGGGTGCGGGCCAGCCGCCAGCCCGCGATGAACTCCGCCAGCGGGACCTTCGTGCTGATCGTGCCGAGGTAGCCGAAGGACAGCCCGGCGGCCGGGTCCGGCCGGCGGGTCACCGCCTCGGCGGCGTACTCGGGGTCGTAGCCGTTGGCGACGGTGTGCATCCGTGCGGCGGCCGTGGGGTAGGTGGCCGCGTGCCAGTCGCGGATCGCGTCGTTGACGAACCACACCTCGCTCGCGCCCGCCACCAGCCGGGCCTCCCACCGCCCGGCCCGGCTGCGCTGGCCGTTCACCCGCGCCCCGGAGAACACGTCCAGGCTCCACGCGTCGCGGTAGTCCATGACGTACGGGATCCCGTGCCGCCGGTGCAGCCGCCAGGCCGCCGCGAAGGTCACGTGCGGGTTCGCCGTGGCCACGACCAGGTCCACCGGCCGCTCGGCGTGGATCAGCTCCGCCGCCGCCTCCAGCACCGGCCGCCACGGGCCGTAGGCGGTCTCCGGGAACGGCAGCCGGTCGCGGCGGACCCGCTGCTTGGCCCACAGCCGCGGCGCCAGCGCCCGCAGGGCCGAGTAGCCGCGGACGTCGGGGTCCAGCGTCGGCCAGGAGAAGGGCACCCGCACCACCCGGATCGTCGGGTCGACCTCCTGCTCGAGGGTGAGGTCGGCTCCCGTGTAGTTCAGGAAGACCTCACGCTCGCAGGTCAGCACCGTGACGTCGTACCCCTCGCGGGCGAAGGCGTTGGCGGTGG
This sequence comes from Actinomycetes bacterium, assembly GCA_025455945.1. Classification (GTDB taxonomy): domain Bacteria; phylum Actinomycetota; class Actinomycetes; order Prado026; family Prado026; genus Prado026. Next base: position 1,471 of record JALOLN010000030.1, on the reverse strand, counting down.
CCAGCGCGCGGTAGACCCCGCTGCCCCGGCACGGGGGGAACCCCCAGACGACGTACAGCATGTGCGGACGCGCGCCCGCCGGCATGTGAGACTCCTTACTCGCGCGGGTCGCCCCCGCGGCATGCGGGTCGCGGGCGTGATCTCGTCTAGCCTAGAGCCTGCTCGGTGGGCGCCCCGGATCGGCGGCGCCCCCGTCCCATGTCCGCCGACAGATGGGATCGTCCATGGTGCGCGTGCACCCCAGCGCCGACGTCGACGAGCGTGCCCAGCTCGGCGAGGGAACCTCCGTGTGGCACCTGGCCCAGGTCCGCGAGGGCGCGGTGCTCGGCCGCAGCTGCATCGTCGGGCGCGGCGCCTACGTGGGCCCCGGGGTCAGCATGGGCGACCACTGCAAGCTGCAGAACTACGCACTGGTCTACGAGCCTGCGGTCCTGGAGTCCGGGGTCTTCGTCGGACCGGCCGCGGTGTTCACGAACGACCACTACCCGCGGGCCGTGTCGCCCGACGGCTCGTTGAAGTCGGCCTCGGACTGGGAGCCGGTCGGCGTGACCTGCCGGGAGGGCTCCTCGATCGGGGCACGCGCGGTGTGCGTGGCCCCCGTGACCATCGGGCGGTGGGCCATGGTCGCGGCCGGGTCGGTGGTGGTGAGGGACGTGCCCGACTTCGCGCTCGTGGCCGGCGTCCCCGCCCGGTTCGTCCGGTGGGTCGGCCGGGCCGGCGTCCCGCTCGAGGACGTCGGCGGCGGACGGTTCCGCTGCCCCAGCACCGGTCAGGAGTACGTCGAGAACGAACAGACCCTCACGGAGGTCCCGTCATGATTCCCGCTGCCAAGCCGATCATCGGCGCCGACGAGCGCGCGGCGGTCGACCGCGTGCTGGCCAGTGGCCAGGTCGCGCAGGGTCCCGAGGTGGCCGCCTTCGAGCGGGAGTTCGCCGCTCTCGTCGGCGACCGCGAGTGCGTCGCGGTCAACTCCGGGACGTCGGGCCAGCACCTCGGCCTGCTCGCCCGTGGCGTCGGCCCCGGCGACGAGGTGATCGTGCCGTCGTTCACCTTCGCGGCCACGGCCAACTCGGTGGCCATCACCGGGGCGACCCCGGTCTTCGTCGACGTCGAGCCGCGGCACTTCTGCATCGACCCGCGTGCCGTGGAGGCCGCGGTCACCGACCGGACCAAGGGCGTCATGCCGGTGCACCTCTACGGCCACCCGGCCGACATGACGGCACTGGCCGAGGTCGCCGAGCGGCACGGCCTGGAGATCTACGAGGACGCCGCCCAGGCCCACGCCGCGAGCTGGCAGGGCCAGCCGGTCGGGACCTTCGGGGTTTGGGCGATGTTCAGCATGTACCCCACGAAGAACATGACCTCCATCGAGGGGGGCATGGTCTCCTGCGCTGACGCCGAGACGGCCCGCCGGATCCGGTTGCTGCGCAACCAGGGGATGGAGCGGCAGTACGAGAACGAGGTCGTCGGG
>JALOLN010000167.1 GCA_025455945.1 Actinomycetes bacterium | reverse complement strand
TGGCCGTCGCGGACGTCAACGACGCCGGCGGGGTGCTCGGCACCGACGTCGTCGTCATCCACGGCGACTCCGGCGACACCTCGACGAACATCGCCTCGCAGACCGTCGACCGGCTGCTCGCGGACGACGCGGACGTCGTCGTGGGAGCGGTGTCCTCGGCGGTCTCCCTCAACGTGATCGACAAGATCACCGCTGCGGGGGTCGCGCAGATCTCCCCAGGCAACACCGCGGTCAAGCTGTCGACCTACCCGGACAAAGGGCTGTACTTCCGCACCGCCCCTCCGGACACCTTCCAGGGCTCGGTCCTCGCCGACCTCGTCAGAAGGGGCGGCCACACCGCCGTCGCCGTCCTCGCCCGGCAGGACGCCTACGGCGAGGGTCTCGCGGAGACGTTCGCCGCGGAGTACACCCAGTCCGGCGGCTCCGTGGTCGCCCAGGTCGTCTACGACTGGCGGACGACCGACTTCACCAACGACGTCGCCACGGTCGCGCGGCGGCGGCCACAGGCGGTGGTCCTCATCGGCTTCGACGAGTCCGCCGCGATCGTCCGGGAGCTCGTGGCCCAGGGCCTCGGGCCCGGTGCGGCCAGCCTGTATCTCGCCGACGGCAACCTGTCGAGCACGCTGTACCAGGAGCTCGCCCCCGGGACGATGTCCGGTGTCCAGGGCACCCGCCCCGGCGCCCGGCTGACCGCGGGCTTCCGCTCCCGGCTGCTGGCCCTCGACCCGGACCTCGCGGACCTCACCTACGCCGGGGAGTCCTACGACGCGGTCGTCCTCGGTGCCCTGGCCGCCGCGGCGGCGGGCAGCGACGCGGGCCGGTCGGTCGCCGCCGCGCTGGTCCAGGTCTCGGCGGGCGGACGACGCTGCACCGCCTACGCGGAGTGCCTGGCGCTGCTGACGTCGGGCGTGGACATCGACTACGACGGCGTCAGCGGACCCGCCGACCTGCACGCCAACGGGGACCCGGCCAGGGCCACCGTCGGGGTCTACCGGTATGGCCCCGACGACACCGTCGACGAGGCCGCGGCGACCTACGTCACCGCCGACCTCCCGCCGGCGGGGGCGTCCTGACGGCCGCCGTGCAGCCCTGCCACACCCCCACGGTCAGTCCCACGGTCAGCGCAGCGCGGCCACCAGCGCGGTGAGCAGCGGCGCCACGACCAGCGCCGGGAGCAGGTCCCCGACCGGCAGCGGCCGGATCCTGAGCAGCCGCAGGGCCACCCCGACGAGCAGCAGGCCGCCGGTAGCCGTGATCGCGGCGACCTCGGCGGCGGGCAGCAGGCCGCCGAGCAGGACCCCGGCGACGGTGAAGGAGCCCTGGACGATCACGACCGGCAGCACGGACGCCGCGACGCCCCAGCCGAGGCTCGCGGCGAACGCGATCGAGGCGAACCCGTCGAGCGTCGCCTTGAGGGCCAGCTGGTCGATCCCGGTGCCCAGACCGTCGGAGAGCGCGCCCAGGATCGCCAGCGGGCCGACGCAGAACACCAGCGACGACGTCACGAACCCCTCGACGAACCGGCGCCGCGTCTCGCTGTCCCCCGAGCCACGGCCGAGCCGGCGCTGCAGCACGCCACCCAGCCCCTCCAGCCGACTCTCCAGCCGCAGCAGCGAGCCGACGATGCCACCGAGCAGCACCGCGCCCAGGACGACGAGCACCGGGCCTCCCGTGCCCACCGCCGACCGGAAGGAGGGGTCGAGCACGCTCGCCACGTTGAGCGCGGCGACCATGAGGGTCACCAGCCCCAGCCCGTCGGTGACGACGTCACGGGTGCGCTGCGGCAGCCGGTGCCCCAGGGCCACCCCGATGCTGGTGCCGACGAGGATGGTCGCCACGTTGAGGGCCGTCCCCGCGCCGACGAACATCCGGCTCCTCTACGGTAGGGAACGGGGGACCAAGGACCTTGGCGGAGTCCCTGCGCGGAGGGCGACGCTCTTTGTACAGTCCGTGCTCGGGCCCGCCCGGCGGGTCGCAGCGTACTGAACGGGGGGGCGACCGGCGCCAGCCGGTCCGGTTCACGTCGCGGAGGAGGGTCGGTGCCCCGAGCCCACGTGGTGGTGCGTCCACCCACGCCGGAGGACCTCTCCGCGCTGCTCTCCATGTGGGAGGAGCTGCGGGCCAGCAGCGGCCGCAACGGCCCCCTGGCCCCGGCGCCGTCCGAGCAGCGGCTGCGCTCCCGGCTGGCGGCGACCGCCGACGAGCCCGGGTTCCAGGGCGTCGTGGCCGAGCTGGACGGGATCGTCGTGGGCATGGCCACGTTCCAGGTCCGGACGATGGGACCGTTCGTGGACGCCCCCGTCGTCCAGATCGACTACCTGCACGTGCGCAGCGGGTTCCAGCGCAAGGGCGTGGCACGGGCGCTGGTGGCGGCGGCCACGACCTTCGCCGAGGAGCAGGGCGCCGAGCACGTCAGCGTCCACGTCCTGCCGCAGCTGCGCGAGGCCAATCGCTTCTACGCCCGGCTCGGCTTCGCCCCGATCGTCATCCGCCGGGTCGCGTCGGTGACGACGCTGCGACGCCGGCTGGGGGCCGACCCTGACGGGGCGGCGGAGCGGGCCGGCCGGGTGGCCCGGCGGCGGCTGGTGCTCAAGGCCCGCTCGTCGCGGGCCGCCGCGCCGGTCTGAGGACGCCGGGGCCCGGTCAGGCCCCGGGTGCGGCGTCGCGCAGCAGGCAGGTCAGCCGCGCCGTGCAGGTGCGCCGGCCGGTGTCGTCGCTGACCTCGATCGCCCAGGTGGCCAGCGTGCCGCCGAGCGAGACAGGGGTGGCGACCGCGGTCACCCGCCCGGAGCGGGCGGCCCGGTGGTGGGTGGCGCTGACCTCGATGCCGACGGCGACCCGCCCGGGCCCGGCGTGGATCGCCGAGCCGATCGACCCCAGGGTCTCCGCGAGGACCACCGACGCGCCGCCGTGCAGCAGCCCGTACGGCTGGGTGTTGCCCTCGACCGGCATGTTCGCGACGAGCCGGTCGCGGGTCACGCTGACGATCTCGATGCCCATCCGCCGGCCGAGGTCACCCACGCCCAGGGTGCGCACGTACTCGAGCAGGGCGGCGTCGGTCGCTCCGGCGCTCTCGGGTCCGGTCATGGCCGCAGCCTAGGATCGCCGGGTGACCGCCCCCACCGCGACCCCGGCCTCGACCTCGGCCCCGCCCCGGCTGCTGCTGCTCGACGGGCACTCGCTGGCCTACCGGGCGTTCTACGCCCTGCCGGTCGAGAACTTCTCCACGACGACGGGACAGCCGACGAACGCGGTGTACGGGTTCACCTCGATGCTCATCAACGCCCTGCGGGACGAGCGGCCGACCCACCTGGCGGTGGCCTTCGACGTCTCCCGGACGACGTTCCGCAGCGCGGAGTACCCCGAGTACAAAGCGAACCGGTCGGTCACCCCGGAGCCCTTCCAGGGCCAGGTCAGCCTCATCCAGGAGGTCCTCGCCGCGCTGCGGGTGCCGGTGCTCGCCGTCGACGGCTTCGAGGCGGACGACGTCATCGCCACGCTCGCCGTCCAGGCCGAGGCCGCGGGCTTCGAGGTCGAGATCGTCACCGGCGACCGGGACGCCTTCCAGCTGGTGAGCGACCAGGTCACCGTGCTGTACCCCCGACGCGGGGTGTCCGACCTGGACCGGATGACCCCGGCCGCGGTCCAGGAGCGCTACGGGCTCACCCCCGTCCAGTACCCCGACTTCGCGGCCCTGCGCGGGGACCCCAGCGACAACCTGCCGAGCATCCCGGGGGTGGGGGAGAAGACCGCCGCGAAGTGGGTGGCCGAGTTCGGCTCGCTGGCGGCCCTCGTCGACCGCGTCGACGAGGTCAAGGGCAAGACGGGTGACGCGCTGCGGGCCCACCTGGCGGACGTCGTCCGCAACCGACGGCTCACCGAACTGGTCCGGGACGTGCCGCTGGACCTCGGCCCGGCCGACCTGGCCCGGCAGGGCTGGGACCGCGACGAGGTGCACCGGGTGTTCGACACCCTGCAGTTCCGGGTGCTGCGGGACCGGCTGTACGCCACCGTGGAGGCGGCCGAGCCCGAGGCGGAGGCGGGGTTCGCCGTCGAGGTGACCCGGCTGGCCCCGGGGGAGCTGCCCGACTGGTTGGCCCGGCACGCCGCCGGCCCGGCGCGGACCGGCCTAGCGGTGCAGGGCCGGTGGGGCCGGGGCACCGGCACGGTCGCGACCGTCGCCCTGGCCAGCGCCGACGGCACGGGCGCCTGGTTCGAGCCGGACCGCGTGAACGCCGGGGACGACGCGGCCTTCACCGCCTGGTGCGCCGACCCGGACCGGCCCAAGGCGATGCACGACGCCAAGGGGCCGCTGCTCGCCCTGCACGCGCACGGCTGGACGCTGCGCGGGCTGGTCAGCGACACCGCGCTGGCCGCCTACCTGGCGCTGCCGGGCCAGCGGTCGTTCGACCTCGCCGACCTGGCGCTGCGCTTCCTGCGCCGCGAGCTGCGGGCGGAGGGCACCGACACCGGGCAGCTGTCCTTCGACGGCGAGGAGGAGGCCGCAGCCGCCGACGCCCTCGTCGTCCGGGCCCGCGCCGTCATCGAACTGGCCGACGTCCTGGACCGGGAGCTGGCGGACAAGGGCCAGACCCCGCTGCTGCGGGAGGTCGAGCTGCCGCTGGTCGACGTGCTCGCCGAGATGGAGCGGTGCGGCATCGCGGTCGACGACGACCACCTGGCGCACCTCGAGGCGCACTTCGCCGGCGAGGTCAAGGCCGCGGCGCAGGCGGCGTACGCCGTGGTGGGCCGGGAGTTCAACCTCGGCTCGCCCAAGCAGCTGCAGGGGATCCTCTTCGACGAGCTCGGGCTGCCGAAGACCAAGCGGATCAAGACCGGCTACACCACCGACGCCGATGCGCTGCAGGGGCTGTACGCCCAGACCGGCCACCCGCTGCTGGAGCACCTGCTGCGGCACCGGGACGTCTCCAAGCTGCTGGTGACCGTCGAGGGGCTGCAGAAGTCCGTCGCTGACGACGGGCGGATCCACACGACGTACAACCAGACGGTCGCGGCCACCGGGCGGCTGTCATCGACAGACCCCAACCTGCAGAACATTCCGGTGCGCACCGACGAGGGGCGGCGGATCCGGCAGGCGTTCGTCGTGGGCGAAGGGTACGAGACCCTGATGACCGCCGACTACAGCCAGGTCGAGATG
>JALOLN010000166.1 GCA_025455945.1 Actinomycetes bacterium | reverse complement strand
CAGCGTCGTGGCCACGACGGCGGGGGCCGGGTCCAGCACCAGGGCGAGCAGGGGGACCGCGACCAGGGCGAAGCCGAAGCCGCTCACCGTCTGCACCACGGCGGCCAGCAGGAAGACGGCGGCCGCGCCGAGGAGCTCAGCCCCCACCCACGACCTCCACCGCCGGGGGACCGGGCGGCAGCACCCGGGTGGCGCGTCCCGGTGTGCGCGGCGGTGCCCATCCTGGGCTCATCCGGGGTCCGTCCCCTCTGTCAGCGGCCGCCGTCAGACTAGGGGCCCGTGCCGTGGCAGGGGGCCAGGCCCTCAGCCGACGCGGAACTCCTCGACGGCCGTGCTGAGCCGTCCGGTCAGCTCGTCGAGCTCGGCGATCGCCGCGGCGACGGCCCGTGCCCCCGCGGCCTGGTGCTCGGACACGGTGGAGACCTGTGCCATCGCGGCCACGACTTGCTCGGAGGCGCTGGTCTGCTGCCGGGTCGCCAGCTGGATCTGGGTCGCCGCGGCCGCGGAGCTGGCCGTCACGTCGGAGATCCGGTCCAGCCGGGCCTCGACCCGGCCGGCGAGCTCGGCCCCGCTGCGGGCGGCCTGGGCGCCGGCCTGGGTGGCCAGGACCGTGGCCCGGGTCCCGGCCCGGATCCGGGCGACGATCGCCTGGATCTGGCCCGCCGACTCCTGTGACCGCTCGGCCAGCGAACGCACCTCGGCGGCCACCACGGCGAACCCCCGGCCGTGCTCACCCGCCCGCGCCGCCTCGATCGAGGCGTTGAGGGCCAGCAGGTTGGTCTGGTCGGCCAGGTCGTCGATGACGGCGAGGATGCGGTCGATCTCGTGGGTGCTCTGGTCCAGGGCGACCGCCTCGGTCGTGATCGCCTCGACCCGGGTGGCGATGTCGGCCAGGGAGTCCACGGCCAGGTTGACCACCGCGCGGCCCTCGGCGCTCTGCCGGTGCACGTCGTCGGCCGCGCGGGCGACCGCCTCGGCCGTCTCGGCGATGTGCGCGGCGGTGGCCGCGAGCTCCTGCAGGCTGGAGGTCGTCTCGGCGACGGCGGCGGCGTGCTGGGTCGTGCCGGCGGCGGTCTGCTCGGCGGTCGCCGACAGCTCGGCCGCTGCGTGCCCGAGGGTCCGACCGGCCTGCTGCACCTGGGTGACCACCGACCGCACGGCCGCGAGCGTCGCGTCGAGCGACGTCCACACGGCGCGGATCAGCCCCTCCTGGCCCTCCCCGGCACCCCCCGGGGCCAGCACCTCACGCCGGAGGTCGCCGCGCGACACCAGACCGAGCGCCTCGGACAGGCTGGTGACCTCGTCGGCGAGCGCCTGTCTGGAGCGTTCGGCCTCGGCCTGCAGCCGTCGGGCGCCGTGCGCGAGCATCGTCGCGAAGCCGGACGCCACCAGGAGGGCCAGCCCGGCGATGAGCAGGTCCGCGCCGCGGGCGTCCCCCAACGGGCCGGTCAGGAGGGTCGTCCCGACCAGGCACGCGACGGACAGGGCACCGAAGAGCAGCGACAGCCGCCACGGCAGGTGGCCGGCGGCGAACACGACGACCAGCACGAAGTAGACCCACTGGGCGTGGTCGACGGCCGAGGTGCGCAGGAGCAGGACGCTGATCAGGGCGGCGAAGAAGGTCAGGGTCACGGTGTCGACGACGGTCCGGTGCCCGGCGACGGCCGGCACGGCCCGCTCCACCCGGTCCCGGAGCAGGTACCAGACCCCGCCGAGCACGACGAGGACCGACAGCCCCACGACGGACGGCAGGCCCATGGCCTCGGTCGCCGGGTCCTGCGCGAAGATCGCCGTCAGCGCGAAGGGGTTGGCGGCCGCCACCGCGAGGCAGGTGACCCCCGCGACGAGCGACAGCCGCCGGTCGAGGTCCGACATCGCCACACGACGGTCATCGGGCGATCAGGCCGGGTGCTTGACGGGCCGCCGGTGCCTCCTCGGGGGCGGACTCGCGCCGGAGGTCGACGACCGGAGAGGATGGCCCCCGTGAGAGTCGTCAGCCCCGAGGCCCTGAAGACCAAGCTCGCCGCGCTGCCCGGCGTCCCACGGGTCGTGGCCAGCGGCAACTTCGCCGCGCCCCACGCCGCGATCGCCGCCGTCGACGAGGCGCTGCCGGAGTACCGGCTGTTCGTGCTCAACGCCCAGACCGGGCTGCCGGACCGCGACGGCGTGATCCTCGAGACCGCCTTCGTCGGTCCGGGCATGCGCAAGAGCCCGCGGCTGCGCTACCTGCCGAGCCGGCTCTCGCTGGTGCCGGTCATGTTCGCGACGACCGTCCCGCCGGACGTCGTCCTGCTGCACACCAGCGTGGTGCACGACGGCACCGTCTCCATGGGCACCGAGGTCAACATCATGCCGGCGGCCGTCGAGGCTGCCCGCGACCGCGGGGCCCTGGTGATCGCGCAGATCAACCCACAGATGCCTTACACCTTCGGCGACGGCCAGCTGTCGGTCGACGAGATCGACCTCGCCATCGAGGTGGACGAGCCGCTGCCCTCTCCCCCCGCCAACACCCCGGACGACGTCTCGATGGCGATCGGGCACCGGGTGGCGGACCTGGTCAAGGACGGCTCGACGCTGCAGATGGGCATCGGCGCCGTCCCCGACGCGACCCTCGCCGCCCTGACCGGACGTCGCGGCCTGCGGATCTGGACCGAGATGTTCAGCGACGGCGTGCTGACCCTCGACGCCGCGGGTGCGCTGGAGCCCAACCGGGAGCTCGTCGTCTCGTTCCTCTTCGGGTCCCAGGAGCTCTACCGGTGGCTGGACCGCAACCACCGGGTGCGGGTGCTGCGTACCGAGAAGGTCAACGACCCGGCGCTCATCTCACGGAACCGGCAGATGGTCTCGGTCAACACCGCGCTGCAGGTCGACCTGTTCGGCCAGGCCAACGCCTCGCGGATCAAGGCCCGCATCTACTCCGGCTTCGGCGGGCAGACCGACTTCATCGTCGGTGCCCTGCACTCGCGCGGGGGCCAGGCGATCATGGCGCTGCGGTCCTGGCACCCGCGCGCCAACGTGTCGACGATCGTGCCGCTGGTCGACGAGCCCGTGACGTCGTTCCAGCAGAGCGCCGTCATCACCGAGCAGGGTGCCGCCCTGCTCTGGGGGTACTCGCAGAACGAGCAGGCGGCCAACCTCATCGAGCACGCCGCGCACCCCGACGTCCGCGAGGAGCTGTGGGAGGAGGCCGCCGAGCTCGGCCTCGCCTGAGCCCCGCCTACGGTCCAGTAGTGAACGCTATGCGGGTGCGGACGGGCTGATTCCGTTCACTACTGGACCGTAGGCTCGGGGGGTGCCGGAGCTGCCGGAGGTCGAGGCGCTGGCCGGGTTCCTGCGGGAGCGGGTGGTCGGCCGGGTCGTCGCGCGGGTCGACGTCGCCGCGATCAGCGCGCTGAAGACCTACGCCCCGCCGGTGACGGCCCTGCAGGGCCTGACCGTGACCGGGGTGGCGCGGCACGGCAAGTTCCTCGACCTCGACGTCGACGGCCTGCACCTCGTCGTCCACCTGGCCAGGGCGGGCTGGCTGCGGTGGTCGGACGCCCTGCCCGCGGCCCCGCCCCGGCCGGGCAAGAGCCCGCTCGCACTCCGGGTGCACCTCGACGACGGCAGCGGGTTCACCCTCACCGAGCAGGGCACGCAGAAGAAGCTTGCGGTGTACGTCGTCCGCGACCCGGGCGAGGTCCCGGGCATCGCCCGGCTGGGCCCGGACCCGCTCGCGGACGCGTTCACCCCGGACGTGCTCGCCGGCATCCTGGCCGCCCACGGCAGACAGCAGCTCAAGGGCGTGCTCCGCGACCAGTCCGTCGTCGGGGGCATCGGCAACGCCTACTCCGACGAGATCCTGCACGCCGCCCGGATGTCACCCTTCCGGCCGGCCGGGAACCTCGGCCCCGAGGAGCAGGCCACCCTCTACGCCGCGATCCGGACGACGCTGGGCGAGGCCGTGGCACGCGCGCGTGGGCTGGCGGCTGCGGACCTCAAGGGTGAGAAGAAGGCCGGCCTCGCCGTCCACGGCCGCACCGGCCAGTCCTGCCCGGTGTGCGGCGACACCGTGCGGGAGGTGTCCTTCGCGGACTCCGCGCTGCAGTACTGCCCCACCTGTCAGACGGGCGGCAAGCCCCTCGCCGACCGGCGGCTGTCCCGGCTGCTCAAGTAGCCCGGCCCGCGGACTCTCTGCCCGTATCGCGCACTATCGCGCGGTATCCACTGCCGCTCCTCTTGATGGCGGTGACTCGGGGGTCGCCAGGACGGCCACATCGTCACCGCCATGGGCGGGGCGGTCGTGGCGCCGTCTCTCGTCTCCCATCGGGCTGTATCGTCTGGGGCTGATAGAGCCTGAGAAAGGCGGAGAGGACGGCACCATGGACCCCGTCCGCAACCCGTACGCCCCCGGCGCCGGGCAGCGGCCGCCCGAGCTCGCCGGGCGGGACCGCGAGCTGGCCCAGTTCGGCGTCGTCCTCGAGCGGATCGCGACCGGGCGCCCGGAGCGCAGCCTGGTCCTGACCGGGCTGCGCGGCGTCGGCAAGACCGTGCTGCTCAACGCGCTGCGCTCGGAGGCCATCGGCCGGGCCTGGGCCACCGGCAAGGTCGAGGCCCGCGCCGACACCCCCATCCGCCGTCCGGTGGCCACAGCCGTGTACGCGGCGGTCCGCGAGATCGGCGTGCGGCACCGGGGGGAGGAGCGGGTCCACCGGTTCCTGCAGGTGCTCAAGGCCTTCTCGCTGAAGGCCTCCCCGGACGGCTCGTGGCAGATCGGCGTGGACGTCGACCCGGCCCGGGGGCGCGCCGACTCCGGCGACCTCGAGATCGACCTCACCGAGCTGTTCCTGGACGCCGCGGACATCGCCAGGGACCTCGGCGTGGGGGTCGCGCTCTTCGTCGACGAGCTGCAGGACGTCGGGGCGGCCGACCTCGCCGCCCTGTGCGGGGCCGTGCACGAGGTGGGCCAGCAGGGCGCCCCACTGGTGATCGTCGGGGCCGGGCTGCCGCACCTGCCGACCGTGCTGTCGAGCTCGAAGTCCTACGCCGAGCGGCTCTTCCGCTACCTGGCCATCGACCGGCTGGACCGCTCGGCGGCCGACCTGGCCCTGACGGCGCCCGCCGAGCGGGAGGGGGTCGCTGGACCTGCTCTACCGGGAGTCCGGGGGGTACCCCTACTTCATCCAGGCCTACGGCAAGGCCACCTGGGACGCGGCCGTCGCCACGCCGGTGACGGCCGAGGACGTCGCCGCCGGCCTGCCCCAGGCGCAGTCCGAGCTCGCCGTCGGGTTCTTCGGCAGCCGGTTCGAGCGCGCCACTCCGGCCGAGCGGGCATACCTGCAGGCGATGGCGGAGCTGGTGCCCGACGACGACGGAGCCGTGTCGACGGCCGCCGTGGCCAGGCACCTCGGGAAGCGGGTGTCCAGCCTGTCGGTGGCCCGCGAGGCGCTGATC
>JALOLN010000165.1 GCA_025455945.1 Actinomycetes bacterium | reverse complement strand
CCGGGCATCCCCGTCGTCGCGCCGCATCTGGTGGGGGCAGCCCGCCTCCTCTCAGCATGAAGGGCCCCTTGTGGCCACTAGATCGAGGTTGCGTGCCCTTCATAGGGAGAACGGCACGACGATCACGAGGGGACGCGGGCGCCCCGCCGCAGCCCGGCGCGCCGCGCTGACATCGTTGAGCACCCGGTCGCCCTGCCACCGGGCACGGCCCGGCGTGATCGGGAGGACGATGATGCCCCACGCTGCCATCTGCGCGTGCCGGGTCTGAGTCGTCTCGAAGTCCGCCGGCGACAAGTGGTGCCGGAGCGAGTTGATCTCCATGGCCACTCCGACGTCCTCGTAGTAGGCGTCCGGACGGCAGAGGAACTGTCCGTCGGGGGTGAGCAGCGTCGGGTTCCACAGCGGCTCGGGCAGGCCGCTGCCGAGAATCAGGTCCCGGAACTCGGCCTCGGGAGCCGACTGCACCCCCTGGCGCAGGTCGCCCACCGCAGCGCGGATCAGCGCCGTCCCTCGGATCTGCGCGGCGTCCACCTCGGCACCGAGCCCGGCCAGGCTCACCCGGCGCCGCTGCACGACCTCGGCCGCCAGTGCCCGGACGGCGCGCCGATCGAGGGTGCGGCGTGCGGCGTCGACCACCGCGCGGGCCAGCGGTGCGGTGGGCAGGGCATGAGAGGCCACCGGCCTGGGGAGGCGCAGCGTGCGCTCGACGAGGGCGAAGCCCACGCTGCGCGGCCGCCGGTCGTGAGGCACCAGCAGGTGGACCGGCTCGACCAGGGGGTCGGCCGGCAGGTACTCGACCCCGTGCCGACGCAACGCCGCCACGCCGGTGATCAGCGCCTCGTCACCGGCGTAGAGCAGGGCGGCCTGCTCTCGCTGGACGACGTCCAACGGCCCGGAGGCGACGTAGTAGACGGTCGGCAGCACCCGACGCCACGGCCCGCCGCTGCGGATGCGGTGCCGGAGCGTGGATGATGGCAGGTCACAGGCGAGCAGCTGGTCGAACGTGACCAGGCCCAGCTGGGCCCGGGCGACGGCTTCGAGAGCGTCGAGGCGGGTGCCAGCACGGCGAGGCATGGGATCGAGGGTGGCCCTCGGCCAGGAGCGCGCCCAGCCCCACGAAGGAGTCTGTGGACGAATGAAGGGGACGTCACCTCGATCTAGTGGCCACAAGGGCCCCTTGATGCTGGAGGGGAGAGGGAGAGGGGGAGGGGAAGGCGGAGGGGGGTGGGTGGTCGAGCCACCCGTCGTCTTGGCGCCGATGGCCGGGATCACCAACGTCGCGTTTCGTCGGCTTTGCCGCGAGTACGGCGCCGGGCTGTACGTCAGCGAGATGGTCACCAGTCGCGCCCTGGTCGAGCGGCACCCCAAGACCCTGCGCCTGGTCGCGTTCGACGCCGACGAGTCGCCGCGCTCCCTCCAGCTGTACGGCGTGGACCCGGCCGTCGTCGGCGCCGCCGTCCGCATGGTCGTGGCTGAGGACCTCGCCGACCACGTCGACCTCAACTTCGGCTGCCCGGTCCCCAAGGTGACGCGCAAGGGCGGCGGAAGTGCGCTGCCGGTCAAGCGGCGGCTCTTCGCGGCGATCGTCCGGGCTGCGGTGGCGGCCGCCGACGGCGCCGTCCCCGTCACCGTGAAGATGCGCACCGGCGTGGACGCCGAGCACCACACCTACCTGGACGCCGGGCGGATCGCCGAGGACGCCGGCGTCGCCTGGGTGGCCCTGCACGGCCGTACCGCCGCCCAGCAGTACTCCGGCCGCGCCGACTGGGACGCCATCGCCACGCTGACGGCGGCGCTCGACATCCCCGTCCTCGGCAACGGCGACATCTGGGAGGCCGCCGACGCGCTGCGCATGGTCGAGCAGACCGGCTGCGCGGGCGTCGTCGTCGGCCGCGGCTGCCTCGGCCGCCCCTGGCTGTTCGGCGACCTGGCCGCGGCTTTCGCCGGCCGCCCGGACGACGTCGCCCGGCCCACCCTGGCCGAGGTCGCCCGCGTGATGCGCCGGCACGCCGAGCTGCTCGGCGAGGCCCTGGGCGACGAGGGGCACGGCTGCCGCGACTTCCGCAAGCACGTGGCCTGGTACCTCAAGGGGTTCCGGGTCGGGTCGTCGACCAGGGCGGCCCTCGGCATGCTGTCGTCGCTGACGGAGCTCGACGACCTGCTCGGGGGGCTCGACCTCGACCAGCCCTACCCGGTGGAGGCAATCGGCGCGCCCCGCGGCCGGACGACGACCGGTGAGCGGCCGGTCGCCCTGCCCGACGGCTGGCTGGACGACGTGGACGACGAGGCGGTGCCGCCCGGTGCCGAGCTCGGCGTGTCCGGCGGCTGAGACGGCCCCACAGCGGCGGCGGTAGGTTGCCCGCGTGATCGACCCGGAGAGCGACCCGGACCCCGCCGGCCCCTATGGCGCCGCCGCGCGCGCCCGGCTCGTCGAGGAGCCGCCGAAGCGGTCCGGCCGGACGGCGTTCGAACGCGACCGGGCCAGGGTCCTGCACAGCGCGGCGCTGCGCCGACTGGCCGGCAAGACCCAGGTCGTCGTCGCCGGGGAGTCCGACTTCCCGCGGACCCGGCTCACCCACTCCCTCGAGGTCGCCCAGATCGGCCGAGAGCTCGGCCAAGCCGTCGGCTGCGACCCTGACGTCGTCGAGGTGGCCTGCCTGGCGCACGACCTCGGCCACCCCCCGTTCGGGCACAACGGCGAGGACGCGCTCGACGAGGTGGCCCAGCCGTGCGGTGGCTTCGAGGGCAACGCGCAGACGCTGCGGGTGGTGTCCCGCCTGGAGGCCAAGACGTTCGCCCCCGTCGACGGCCCGCTGCACGGCCGCAGCGCCGGGCTGAACCTCACCCGGGCCAGCCTGGACGCCGTGGCGAAGTACCCCTGGCCGCGCCGGCCGGACCGGCGCAAGTACGGGGCCTACGCCGAGGACGAGCCGGTCCTGGCCTGGGTCCGCGCGGACGCACCCGCCGATCGGCCCTGCCTAGAGGCCCAGGTCATGGACTGGGCCGACGACATCGCCTACTCGGTCCACGACGTCGAGGACGCCCTGCACGCCGGCCACGTCACGCTCGAGACCCTGCGCTCGCGCCAGGAGCGGGCCGACGTGGCCGAGCTCGCCGTCCGCTGGTACCTGCCCGACGCCGACCCCGCGGCGATCGAGATGGCGCTGACCGACCTGCAGACCCAGCCCTGGTGGCCCCGCGGCTACGACGGCACCCGGTCCGCCCTAGCCGGGCTGAAGAACCTCACCAGCCAGCTCATCGGCCGCTTCTGCGCTGCCGCTCAGGACGCCACCCGGGACCGGTACGGCGAGCGCCGCCTCGCCCGCTACGACGCCGACCTCGTGGTGCCCGAGCGGACCCGGCTGGAGTGCGCCGCGCTCAAGGCGGTGGCCGCCGTCTACGTCATGGAGCGCGAGGGCGCGAGCGATCTCTACGAGCGGCAGCAGCAGCTGCTGCAGGAGCTCGTGCACGCGCTGCTGCTGGGCGGCCCCGGTGTGCTCTCGCCCGAGCTGCGCGGCGACTTCCACGCCGCCACCGACGACGCCGGCCGGCTGCGGGTCGTCGTCGACCAGGTGGCCTCCCTCACCGACGCCTCCGCGGTCGCGTTGCACCGGCGGCTGGGCGCAGGATGACCCCATGACCCAGTGGAGCTTCGTCCTCGTCGGAGGCGGCCTGGCCGCCGCGAAGGCAGCGGAGACGCTGCGTGCGGAGGGCTTCGACGGCCGCCTCGTGCTCGTCGGCGCCGAGCCCGAGGTGCCCTACGATCGCCCCCCGCTGTCGAAGGAGTACCTGCGCGGGACGAAGTCGCTCGAGCAGGTCCGGGTGCACCCCGAGCAGTGGTACGCCGACCAGGGTATCGAGCTGCTGCTCGGCGTCCCGGCCGAGGCCCTCGACGTCGACGCGCACACCCTGACCCTCGGCGACGGCCGCCGCCTGGCCTACGACCGGCTGCTGCTGGCGACCGGGTCGTCGCCGCGCCGGCTCGACGTGCCCGGCGCGGCGGAGGCGCCGCTGCACTACCTGCGCACGCGGGAGGACGCCGACCGGCTGCGGGCCGCGCTGGCCGTCAGCGGCGGGCGGGTGGTCGTCGTCGGCGGCGGATGGATCGGCCTGGAGACCGCGGCGGCAGCTCGGGCCGCCGGCCTCGACGTCGTGGTCCTCGAGCCGCAGACGACGCCGCTGCTGGGACCGCTGGGAGCCGAGCTCGGCGGCCTGTTCGCCGACCTGCACCGTCGGCATGGTGTCGACGTGCGCACCTCGGCCGGGGTGGCGGCAGTCCGGCCGGGTGCCGCCGGTCGGACGACGGTGGTCGACACGACCGGGGCAGAGCACGAGGCCGACGTCGTCGTCGTCGGCGTGGGGGCCAGGCCCGAGACGACGCTGGCCGAGCAGGCCGGCCTGGCCGTCGACAACGGCGTCTGCGTGGACGCCGCCCTGCGCAGCTCGCACCCCGACGTGTTCGCCGCCGGTGACGTCGCGAGCATCGACCACCCGCTGTTCGGCGAGCGTCTGCGCGTCGAGCACTGGGCGAACGCGCTCAACGGCGGCCCGGCCGCGGCCCGCTCCATGCTCGGCCAGGACGTGGTGTTCGACCGGGTGCCGTACTTCTACACCGACCAGTTCGAGCTCGGCATGGAGTACTCGGGGTACGTCGGCCGGGCCGGCTATGACCAAGTCGTCTACCGCGGCGACCCGGCGGCGCTGGAGTTCATGGCCTTCTGGCTGCGGGACGGCGTCGTCCGTGCCGGGATGAACGTCAACGTCTGGGACGTCGTCAGCGACGTGCAGGCCCTCGTCCGAGCACGTCGCCCGGTGGACGTGGCACGGCTGCGGGACGCGGCGGTGCCGCTGCCCGAGACCCTGGCGTGACCGTCCGGGTCCAGTCGGTCCGCGCCGAGGTGGTCCGGCCGCTGCGGGCCGCGGTGCTGCGCCCCGGGCTGCCGCTGGAGCAGTCGGTGTACCCGCAGGACGACCTGCCGTCGACGCTGCACCTGGCCGCGCTCGACCCCGAGGGGCGCGTCGTCGGGTGCGCGACGTTCTTCCCCGAGCCGCTGGACGGCGTCCTGGCCTGGCGGCTGCGCGGCATGGCCACCGACCCGGGGGTCCGGGGCACCGGGGTCGGCGTCCGGCTGCTGGACGCCGGGCTCACGGCGGCGGTCGCGGCGGGGGTGCCGCTGGTGTGGTGCAACGCCCGTACGAGCGCGATCGGCTTCTACCGCCGGGCCGGCTTCGCGGTCG
>JALOLN010000164.1 GCA_025455945.1 Actinomycetes bacterium | reverse complement strand
TCGTCCTGTCCGGTCCCCGGGTGCCTGTCACGGCACCGCACGAGGACCCGTCTCGAGCGGCGCGCCCCGAGGGGCGGGCCGAAGCCTGTGGGTCCGCGACGTCCGGCCGGCGTCAGGGCCGGTCGGCCGCGAGCGGGTCGCCGACGATCGCCGCAGCCTGGTCGAGCGGCCCCTGCGCCAGCCGGGTCACCAGGGGTGGGACCGGCGGCACGAGGTCTGCCACGTGACGCAGCGCCGCGAGGACGTCGTCGGGTCGGACGGCGGGGGTGCTGTGCCGCACGACCAGTCGGAGTATCGCACACCCCACCCCGTCTTCATGATCGCCGGTTCTGGTCGGCGGGTGCGTGTCATCCGCCGGCTGCAGGAGCACCAGCGCGGCGCGGACGTCGAACCGGCGCCTGCCGGCCTTGGTGAGCCGCTCCACCTCGACCACCTGCTCCGCGAGCAGCGCCGCCGCCGCCCGCCCCGCCTCGTCCGGGGTGACCCCGTCGAGCCGGATGAGGTACTCCGAGGCCTCCAGCCGGTCGGCGAGGGTGCCGGGGCCGGCCTCGACCACGTCGACGACGTCGAGTCCCGGGGGCAGCGCCGCGTCGAGGTCCGCGCACACCTGCGCCGGCTCGCGCCGGGCGGCCAGAGCGAGCTCCAGGTACTCCGCCTCGCTGGCCACCCCCGTGGCCGCCGCCCCGGCGTAGGAGACCCTGGGGTGCGGGGTGAACCCGGCGCTGTACGCCATCGGGATCTCGGCCCGCCGCAGCGCCCGCTCGAGGGCGCGCTGGATGTCCCGGTGGGAGCAGAAGCGCAGCCGGCCCCGTTTGGCGTAGCGCAGCCGCAGGCGCTGGACGACGGGGGCAGCCGGCGGTCCGTCGGGGCCCCGGGTCATCCGCGGTCGGCCACGGTCAGCGGCAGCAGGGTCGCCCCCGTCGGTCCGACCTGGGTGTGCGTGCCCAGCTGCGGGCACACCCCGCAGTCGTAGCACGGCGACCATCGGCAGTCCTCCACCTCGCCGCCGGCGAGGGCGTCCTGCCAGTCCGTCCAGAGCCACTCCTTGTCCAGGCCGCTGTCGATGTGGTCCCACGGCAGCACCTCGGCGAGCGTCCGCTCGCGGGTGGTGTACCAGTCGACATCCACGCCCTGGCCGGCCAGCGCTGTGCGCGCCGCCGCCATCCATCGGTCGAAGGAGAAGTGCTCGCTCCACCCGTCGAACCGGGCACCGTCGGCCCAGGCCTGGCGGATCACCGCGCCGACCCGACGGTCGCCCCGCGACAGCAGCCCCTCGACGATGCCCGGGCGCCCGTCGTGGTAGCGCAGGCCGATCGCCCGGGAGTACCGCCGGTCCTGCTGGATCGCCGCACGGAGCAGCGCGAGCCGCGCGTCGGTCGTCTCGTGGTCCAGCTGGGCGGCCCACTGGAACGGGGTGTGCGGCTTGGGCACGAAACCGCCGATCGAGACCGTGCAGCGGATGTCGCGCCGCCCGGTGGCCGCCCGGCCGGCCTCGATCACGCGGCGGGCGAGGTCGGCGATCCGCACGACGTCGTCGTCGGTCTCGGTCGGCAGCCCGCACATGAAGTACAGCTTCACCTGGCGCCAGCCACCGGTGTACGCGGTCGTGACGGTCCGGATCAGGTCGTCCTCGGTGACCATCTTGTTGATCACCCGCCGGATCCGCTCGCTGCCCCCCTCCGGGGCGAAGGTGAGCCCGGACCGCCGCCCGCCCCGGCTGAGCTCGTCGGCGAGGTCGACGTTGAACGCGTCCACCCGTGTCGACGGCAGGGACAGGCCGGTGTGCGTGCCCTCGTAGCGGTCGGCGAGGCCCTTGGCGACCTGGGCGATCTCGGAGTGGTCGGCGCTCGACAGCGAGAGCAGCCCCACCTCCTGGAAGCCGGTCGCCTGGAGCCCCGCGTCGACCATCGCCCCGATCGCCGTGATGCTCCGCTCCCGCACCGGCCGGGTGACCATGCCGGCCTGGCAGAACCGGCAGCCTCGGGTGCACCCACGGAAGATCTCGACGCTCATGCGTTCGTGCACGGTCTCGGCCAGGGGCACCAGCGGGGCGCGCGGGTAGGGCCAGTCGTCGAGGTCCGAGACGGTGTGCTTGCTCACCCGCCAGGGCACCCCGGGGCGGTTCCGCGCCACCCGCCGGATCCGGCCGTCGGCGTGGTACTCCACGTCGTAGCACGCCGGCACGTACACCCCGCCGGACGCCGCGAGCCGCAGCAGCAGGCCCTCGCGGCCACCGGGGCGCCCGGCGGCCTTCCAGTCCCGGACCAGCCCGGTGACCGCGAGCACCGCCTGCTCCCCGTCGCCGACGACGACGCCGTCGACGAAGTCCGCGATCGGCTCGGGGTTGAACGCGGCGTGCCCGCCGGCCAGCACGACGGGGTGGTCGGGCCCGCGCTCGGCGGCCGCGAGCGGGATGCCGGCGAGGTCCAGCGCGGTGAGGAAGTTCGTGTACCCGAGCTCGGTCGGGAAGCTGACCCCGAGCAGGTCGAAGGCCGCGACCGGGCGGTGGCTGTCGACGGTGAACTGCGGGACGCCGTGCGCCCGCATCAGCCGCTCGAGGTCGGGCCAGACGGCGTAGGACCGTTCCGCCAGCACGCCCGGCTCCTCGTTGAGCAGCTCGTACAGGATCTGCAGGCCCTGGTTGGGCAGCCCGACCTCGTAGGCGTCCGGGTACATCAGGCACCAGCGGACGTCGCAGGAGTCCCAGTCCGCCGTCCGCGCGTTCAGCTCGCCGCCGACGTACTGGATCGGCTTGTGCACCAGCGGCAGCAGGGGCTCCAGCCGGGGGAAGACCGAGGCGACGGGCACCGGCCCAGGGTAACGGCGCCCCACGACCGGCCCCGCGCTCACGCGTAGCGGCGCATGTGCACGTTCTGCAGCAGCCCGACCGCCATCATGTTCGCGAACATGGAGGACCCGCCGTAGGAGACGAACGGCAACGGAACTCCGGTGACCGGCATGATCCCCAGGGTCATGCCGATGTTCTCGAAGGCCTGGAAGGTGAACCAGCAGGCGATCCCCGTCGCCATCAGCGTCCCGAAGAGGTCCTCCGCACGCAGCGCGATGCGCAGCGCCCGCCACAGCAGGATGCCGAGGAGGACGATGATCGCGGCACCGCCGACGAAGCCGAGCTCCTCCCCCGCCACGGTGAAGACGAAGTCGGTCTGCTGCTCGGGCACGAACTTGCCGCTGGTCTGCGAGCCCTCGAACAGCCCCTTGCCGGTGAGCCCCCCGGAGCCGATGGCGATCCTCGCCTGGTTGGTGTTGTAGCCGACCCCGCGGGGGTCCTTGCTCGGGTCGGCGAAGGCCGCGAAGCGGTCCAGCTGGTACTGCTCGAGCACGCCGACCTGGATCGCCACGACGGCGGCGAGCGCGCCGGCCGCCAGCAGCCCCAGGATCCAGCGGGTCGGTGTCCCGGCGACCGCCAGGACCCCCACCACGATCGCGCCGATGACGATCGTCGTGCCGAGGTCCGGCTGCAGCATGATGAGCACGGCCGGGACGGCGGCAACGCCCAGCGCGAGCAGCACGTCGGTGAGGCTCGGCTCGGCCTCGCCGTCGCGCCGCTCGGCCAGGATCATCGGCAGCGCCACGCACAGCGCCACCTTGGCGAACTCGGAGGGCTGCACCGAGAAGCCGGCCGGCAGGACGATCCACGAGTGCGAGCCGTTGATCGTGGAGCCGAGCGGCGAGAGGACGGCCAGCAGCCCGAGCACCGACGCCCCGTACACGAACGGCGCGTAGGCCCGCAGCATCCGGTAGTCGAACAGCGCGGTGGCCAGCCCGAGCGCCAGCCCGATGCCGATGTTGAGCAGGTTGCGCTGGAGGAAGGTCTGCGGGTCCAGGTCCGCGTCGATCATCCGCTGCCGGGTCGCCGACCAGACGAGCAGCGAGCCGATGGCGACCAGGCCGATGACGGCGGCGAGCAGCACCCAGTCCAGCCGACGCAGCACCGACTCCCGGTCCGCCACGCGGGCCACCAGGCTCCGCCGTCGCGTGGTGTACGGGGAGGCCGGGTAGCCCAGCGTCACGTGCCCACCCCCGCGATCCCACGGCCCGCACCGCGGCGCTCGGCGGGGAGGAGGGCCAGCGGTGGCCCCGCGGCGGAGGCGGGGGCGGCCGGGGTGCCGGTCGGCGTCGGGGACGCGGTCGCGGACGGCGCTGCGGAGGCCCTGGGGGGTGCCGTCGCCCCGGGCTGCAGCACGCGGCCGTCCTCGGTGATGGTCGGCAGCACGGTGGGCAGCCGTCCGCCCGGCAGGACCGACGCCTTCGGGTCCACCGTCGAGCCCTTGACGCCGAACAGCGCCTCGTAGATCGCGCGCACACCGGGGGCGCTGGTGCCGGACCCGGTGCCGCCCTGGCTGATCATCATGACCACGGCGTACTGCGGGTTGTTGCTGGGGGCGTAGGAGGCGAACCACGACGTGTCCTGCTTGCCGGTCACCTGGCCCGACCCGGTCTTGGCCGAGACCGCGACGGGGAAGTCGGCGAAGACCCCACGGGCCGTGCCGTCGGTGGCCACACCCCTCAGCGCCTGCTGCAGGTAGCGGATGGTGGCGGCACTGGCGGTCAGCCGGCCCGCGGCCCGGGGCGTGAACTCCTCAACGACGGTGCCGTCCGGCCGCACGACGGCCTTGGCCACCTGGGGGGTCCACAGGGTGCCGCCGTTCGCGATGGCCGCGTAGGTCCGGGCGACCTGCAGCGGCGTGACCAGCGTGTCGCCCTGGCCGATCACGAAGTTCACGGCGTCACCACCGCGGTACTGCCACCCGTCGGCGCAGTTCTCCTTGGCGATCGCGGTGAGGTAGGCGGCCTTGGCCCGGTTCGGCTCCTCCGGGTACCCGGTCTTCGCCCGGGAGCACCAGATGTCCTTCATCTCCTGCCAGGTCGCCAGCCGGTCGGCGCGCGAGACGATCCGGCCGGGGCGCTCGGCGGGCAGGTCCACGCCGGTCTTGGCGCCGTAGCCGAAGCCGCGAGCGGTGGAGACGAACACCTCGCGGCCGCCGGGCTTCGCCTTGAGCCCGCCCTCGCGCAGCCAGGTGTCGTAGCCGAGCTTGTAGAAGACGGTGTTGCAGGACACCTCCAGCGCCCTGGCGAGCGAGATGTTCCCGTAGGGCCGCGACTCGTAGTTGCGCTTGCTGGTGTTGCCGAACGAGAAGGTGGAGGTGCACGGGTAGCTGCTCGAGGTGGAGTACCCGGCCTGGACCGCAGCGCTGGTGGAGACCACCTTGAACGTCGAGGCGGGCGCGAACTCCCCGGAGAC
>JALOLN010000163.1 GCA_025455945.1 Actinomycetes bacterium | reverse complement strand
AACCGGCTGGCGATGCAGGCGCTGGCCGAGGCGGGACAGCTGCACCTCGACCCGGAGGACCACGTCGTCGCCGCGGGGCTCCGGGTCGTGCACACCCCCGGGCACACCCGCGGGCACCGGTCGGTGGTGCTGGAGGAGCCGGCGGGGGCCGTCCTGCTCACCGGAGACCTGCTCCACCTGCCGGTCCAGGTCGGCAGCCCGCAGGCGGCGTCCAGCCACGACCGTGACCCGGCGGCCGGGGCGGCCAGCCGTTGCGCCCTGCTCGCCGAGGCGGCCGAGCGCGGCTGGCTGCTGGCAGTCCCGCACTTCGCCCGACCGTTCGGCCGGCTGGACCGGGTCACCGGCGGGATGCGGTGGGTGGCCGCATGAGCGACGTCCGGTGGGAGGCGCTGCCCGCGACCGTGCTGCGCGAGCTGGCGGCGGCGCTGGGCCTGGCCCGGACCGACCCGGCGGCACAACTCACCGACCGCTACCCCGACGGTCCCGACGAGGAGTTCGTCCGGCTGACCTGGCCGGTGCTGCGCGACCGGTGGGTCGCGCACCGGCCGGCGGCCCGCCGGCGGCTGGTCGCGGCGCTGCGCCGGCACGGCCTCGGCGACCTCACGCTGCCCGACCGGACGGCCGCCGAGCAGCGCGCCTACCTGGCCACCTGCCGCAACGGGCACACCCTGCGCACCCAGGTGCTTGCCGTGCTGCAGCAGACCCTCGGCGTGACGGCCCTCGGAGCGCACCCGTCCACCGGGCCCGAGCTGGCTCTGGACGACAAGGTCGAGGCGGCGTGGTCGGACTTCGGCCAGCGCCTGGCGCGCACCATCGCGGCCGGCCACCCCGGCGACGTCGTCGTCATCGACCTGGCCGCCCGGGGTGAGGGGGTGGGCGCCGACTACTACGTCCAGTGGGAGGTCCGCGACGACGGGACCGTGCGGGCCGAGGCGGTCGGGAACGCGGCGCTGGACCCGGACGACCAGCTGCCGCCCCAGCCGCTGGCCCGGCTGGCTGCTCTCGGCTGGCTGGTGCCGTCGGCCGAGGGGCAGCCCAACTTCCAGCGCGAGGGCAGCACCCGGGAGCCCGCCGACCTGGCCCACACCGTGGTGCGCACCCTGCGTGAGGTCTACAACGCGCCCCATCCGGCGTTCCTCACCTCCACCGGGTTCAACGGGGAGGAGCAGCTGGACCTCAGCCCGCTGGGGCTCACCACCCGGACGGAGACGTCGCCGGCGCAGCGGGGCACCGGGGCCGAGGCCGAGGGCCGGCTGGTAGACCAGGTCGTCGCCGTCCTCGCCGAGGGCCTGGGGGTGCCACCGGAGAAGCTGCAAGCGGACCGCGACGGCGACTACCCCATCCGGGCCGGGTCCGCGATGGTGTTCATCCGGGCGACGGAGGATGCCGGGCTGGTGACCGTCTTCAGCCCGGTGCTGGTCGACGTCGGCGATGACGACACGGTGCGGGCCCGGCTGCTCGAGCTCCAGCGCCGGCTGCCGCTCATCCGGTTGGCCCTGGCCGGCGGGGCGGTGACCGCGACGATCCAGGTGATGGCCGCCCCGCTGGTCCCCGAGCACCTGGAGCGCGCGATCGTCATCATGACGAGGGTCTGTGACGAGCTCGACGAGCAGCTGCAGGGCGAGTTCGGTGGGCGCACGTTCTTCGGCCCGCCGGCGCAGGCGCGGCCTGCGGACGAGCCCGTCGGCGGCTACCTCTAGGAGCTCGCAGATGCACGAGGTGGCGGCCTTCCTGCGGGCGTTCCCCCCATTCGACACCGCCTCTGAGGACGCCCTCGAGGAGGTCGCGCGCAGCACCGAGATCGAGTTCTTCCCGGCCGGCGCCCTCATCATGGAGCGGGGCTCGGCACCGCCGGACCACGCCTACGTCGTCCGGGCCGGCGCGGTCGAGCTGCTGGACGACGGGCGGGTGCTCGACGAGCTCGGTGTCGGCGACATGTTCGGCCACCCCTCGATGGTCGGTGGCATGCCGGCCGGCTACAGCGTGCGCGCCGCCGAGGACCTGCTCGTCTACCTGCTGCCGGCCCGGGCGATCCTGCCGCTGCTCAGCGCCCCGGGCGGGCTGCGCTTCGTCGCGCGCAGCATGCGCTCCCGGTTCGGCCGGCCCGGCCCACCCCCCGCCGGCGGCCTGGAGGAGGCCGTCCCGGTCGCCGCGCTGGTCCGCCCGGCGGTCGTCGTCGACCCCGACCTGCCGGTGCGGGAGGCCGCCCGACGGATGGTCGAGGAGCGCGCCTCCTGCGCCGTCGTCCGGCTGGCGGCCTGGCGGCTGGGCATCGTCACCGACCGCGACCTGCTGGCCCGCGTCTACGCCCCGGCGCTGTCGGCGGACGGACCGGTGCGCGACGTCATGACCGCCGACGTCCGCACGATCGGGCCGGACGCGACGGCCGAGTCGGCGCTGCTGGAGATGCTGGCGGCCGGGGTCCGGCACCTGCCCGTGGTGGACGCCGCCGGCGAGGTCGTGGGCGTCGTCGGCGCCGTCGACCTGCTCTCGGCCCATGCGCAGACACCGCTGCGCCTTCGGCTGACCATCGCGCGCACCGCCGGCGCCGAGCTGGCGCAGGCCGCGCGCCGGGTGCCGCAGGTGGTGGCGTCGGCGGTGGCCGCGGGGCAGACCGGCCGGCAGGCGGCCGCGACGCTGTCGGTGCTGCTCACCTCCGTCACGCACCGCCAGGTCGGCCTCGCTCTGGAGCGGACCGGACCGCCGCCGGTGCCGTTCGCCTGGCTGGTGCTGGGCAGCACCGCCCGGCGCGAGGCCTCGCTGTCCTCCGACGTCGACACGGCCCTGGTCTGGGACGGCGACGACCACGACCCCGACCTGCGAAGCTGGTTCGCCGAGCTGGCGGCCACCGTGCACTCGGGCCTGCGGCGGTGCGGTGTCCGGATCGACGACCACGGGGTGAGCGCCGACGACGCGCGCTTCGCGCGGTCCCTGGACGCCTGGCGGGCCGCACTGGACGCCTGGCGGCGGGAGCCGGCCGAGGGCCAGGCGGTGATCTACCTGTCTGCCCTGGCGGACGCCGTCCCGGCCTGGGGCGGTGCGCCCTGGCCGGCGCTGCGCGAGGCGATCCGGGCCGCCCGCGCCGACCCCGCGGTGCGGCGGCTGTGCGCTCGCGCCGCCCTCGTCCGTCGTCCCCCCACCGGATTCGTGCGGGACCTGGTCGTGGAGCACAGCGGCGAGCACCGCGGCCGCCTCGACGTCAGCAGGGGCGGCATCACGCTGATCGTGGACCTGGCCCGCTGCGCGGCGGAGGCCGCGGATGCCGACGCGCTCAGCACTCCCGACCGGTTGGCCGCCGCCGGTGCCGCGGGAGTCCTCGACGACACCGACGTCCGCACCCTCGAGGAGGCCCACGAGTTCCTCACCCGGCTGCGCCTGGAGCACCAGGTCGAGCAGCTCGAGAACGGCCTCGAGCCCGACGACCACCTCGACCCGGGGGAGCTGACCCCGCTGACCCGCAGCCACGTGCGGGAGGCGCTGCGGGCGATCGCGCGGGTGCAGGGTGTCGTGGAGTCCGACCTCGGCGGCCCCGGGTGGTGAGCTCCGTCCCCTGGCGGCAGGCGCGCTTCGCCGTCGTGGACGTCGAGACCACCGGCCTGGACCCGGCGGTCGACTCGGTGCTGTCGGTGGCCGTGGTCCCGGTCGACCGGGGCCGCATCGTCGTCGGTTCGGCGCTGTACCGCACGCTGCGACCGGCCGCCCCGCTGCGGCGGGAGAGCATCCTCATCCACGGCATCCGCCCGGTGGAGGCCGCGGCGGCCGACGACCCTGAGGACGTCGTGGACGCGCTCGTCACCGCGATCAGGGGGCGGGTACTGGTGGCCCACGTCGCCAGGGTCGAGCGCGGCTTCCTCGCCCCGCTCCTGGCGCGCCGCGGCCTGGTGGTCCCGCGGCGGGTCGTCGACACCGACGTCCTGACCCGGGAGGTGATCCGCCGCGAGGAGCACCGGCTGGTCCGCGAGCCGTTGCCCCTGTCGGCCTGCGCCCGGCTGTTCGGCCTGCCCGTGCACCGGATGCACCACGCCCTGGGCGACGCACTCACCGCGGCGCAGCTGCTACTCGCCGCGGCGACGCACCTGTCACCGGACGGGTCCTGGACGACCGCGCGGCTGGCCCGCGCCGACCGTCGGCACCGGCTCGCCGCGCTGGCCTACCCGCCGCAGCGGCGCTAATCGGGCTCCGCCGGGTCAGAGCTCGACGTAGACGACGCCGTCCTCGACGACGACCGGGTAGGTGGTCAGCGGCGCCGGCTTGCGGCCCAGGCTCAGGGCCCGCTGCGACCACTTGGGCATCTCGCGGCCGGCGATGCCCGGCGTCCAGTCGAGGTTCTCCCCGCTGCACAGCGTGAACCGGGAGTTGTGCCAGGGGCACTGGACGACGCCGTCCGCGAAGTGCGTGCCGCCCGGCCCGGAGGTCAGCGACAGGCCCACGTGCGGGCAGCGGTTGCGGGCCGCGCACAGCGTCTCGCCGTCCCGCGCCACGATGACGCCGGTGCCACCGGCGTCGACGGTGACGAGCGTGCCGTCGGGGAAGTCCTCCGGTGTGCCGATCCGAACCCGACGCGTCATCGGTCCTCCTGGGCTGGTCTGGGGGGTGGCCTGGCCGGGCGAGGCCGGGCGGCGGCGGCCGCCGCGGCGGTCCCCGGGTGGTCGGCGAGCCAGCCGAGCACCTGCTCCGCCGTCCACTCCGGGGCCTCGAGCTGGGGGATGTGGCCGACGTCGGGCGCCTCGACGTAGCGCCACCGGGGGTTGGCCTCGGCGGCGGCGCGGGCGGACGCCACCGGGACGAGCCGGTCCTGGGCGCCGTGGAGCAGCAGGACCGGGACCGTGATGGAGCGCTGCATGGCGGCGTACTTGCGGCGGTCGGCGAGCAGCCAGAGCAGCGAGCGGGCGGCGGTGAGCAGCTCGGCGTCGACGTCCGGGTACTCGCGGCGCTGGGTCGCCAGCTCCACGTGCTTGTCGACGATGTGCGCCGGGATGCGGCTCGGGTCGACACAGCACAGCGCGAGCAGGTCGTGGGCGGCCTGCTCCGCCGACGTGGAGCTGCGCCGCCGCGCCAGCAGCGTGCGACCGACCGCGGGCACTGCGAACGCCGTGAACGTGGCCGCCACCCGGGGATCGGGCCGGGTGCGCGGCCCGATGGGCAGGGCGGTGCCCGGACGCCTGCAGGATGGAGACCATCCCGCCCATCGAGTTGCCCACGAGGATGGCCGGCGTGCCGGCGACGTCGGTGAGGAACCGGTGCAGCAGCCGCTGGTTGGCGTGCACGGAGGAGGAACGGGACCCGCTGCGGGTGTGGCCGAAGCCGGCGAGGTCGAGGGCCAGCACGCGGCACCGGCCGGTCACCAGTGGCGCAAACGCGGCCCAGTTGACGACCGACCCGCCCAGGCCGTGCACGCACACCAGCAGCGGCCCGTCGGGCGGGCCCCCGTGGTCGACGTAGTGGACGGGGCCGTCGAGGTCGACCCACTGCGGCTCCGGGTGCCAGCCGGCCCTCCTGCCCGCCATGCTCCGACGGTATCGGGCGGCGGCCGGGCGCTCTCGCCGTCCCCACCCCTCCGCCGGCGCTACGGCGTCCCGGTGGCGGGCCGGACGAGGTCTCGCGCCAGCGCTGCCGCCCGCCGCGGGTCGGTGGCCCGGCCAGCGGCAAAGGCGGCGGCGAAGGCCGTGGGGTCCAAAGCTGCCCGGACACCGTCTTGCACCTGGGCGGAGACCGGTTCGAGCAGCGGCCACACCCGGGCCCCGATGACGTCCCGGAGCGCCCGCGCGACCCCGAGCGCCCGGGCGGCGGCGACGGCGTCCCCATCGGCGACGGCCACCGCGGCCGCAGCCTCCAGGCAGTAGGCGTTGCCCTCGTAGAAGGGGTGCTGCTCGACGAGGTCGCTCGCGGAGGCCAGCAGTTCGCGCGCCTCAGCGAGGTCCCCCGTGGCGAGCCCCAGCACCGCGAGGAAGACGGCCGCCTGCATCTCCGCGGCCACGTTGCCGTACTCCCGGCCCAGGGCGCCCGACACGCTGTGCTCCCGCCGGGCCGTCTCCAGGTCGCCGCCCAGCGCGGCCAGCGACCCCAGCCCGCTGTGGGCGAACGCCTCGATCCAGCGCCCGCCCGCGCCGGCGTCGGCCAGCAGCGCAGTCGACCGGGCCAGCTGCTCGGCGGCGGCGTCGAAGGCGCCGTCACCGGCGTCCAGGTAGCCGCGGTACAGGCAGACCGTCCCGGCTGCCTCGGGGATCTCGGGCACCGGGACCTCCCGGCCGAGCTGCTCGATGAGCTCCCGTGCCCGCGCGTAGTCCCCGCGGTTGAAGGCCCACCCGGCGGCTGCCAGGACGAGGTCACCGTGCCGCGGCGGGTGCTGGCCGGCAGCCGCGGCGAGCGTCCCGGCCATGAGCTCCTCGGCCTCGTGGAGGCGCCCGTCGAGCCACAGCCCCACCCATGCGTTGACGAAGTGGACGGCGGTCGTGGCGTCGCCGTCGCGAAGGGCCAGCCCCCAGGCGAGGCGGAGGTCGGGCCAGAGGAGCCGGAACTCCGTGCGCCAGCGGGCCTGGTCCGCCGACCGGATCCCCCGGTCGAGCGCCTCGGTCACCGACGCGAGCCGCCGGACGTACCGCTGCTCCGCGGCGACCCGCTCGGGGCCGGTGAGACGTTCGGCGGCGAAGGCGCGCACGGTCTCGTACAGCCGGAACCGCGGCTCCCCCACCGTGCCCGGCGCCGGCACCGCCAGGCTGCTCTCCACCAGCGCCGCGACCCCCTCGAAGGCGTCCCCGAGGTCGGCTCCGCCGACCGACTCGGCGTCGGTCAGGGTCCAGGGGGAGACGAAGAGGGACAGCCTGGCGAGCAGGCAGCGTTGCTCGGGGGACAGCAGCTGCTCGCTCCAGGACAGGGTGTCGCGCACCGTGCGCTGGCGGGCCGGCACGTCACCCGCCCGGGACCCGAGGTCCAGTGCGCTGCCCACCCGGTTGAGCAGAGCCGTCGGGCTGAGCAGCCGGGCTCGGGCGGCCGCCATCTCCAGCGCCAGCGGGATGCCGTCCAGCCGCCGCACCAGCTCGGCGACTGCGGCGACGTCTTCGGCGCGGTCGAGCCCGAAGCCGGGCTGCACGGCGCGGGCACGGTCGAGGAACAGCGCGACGGCGGGCGCGTGGACCGCCGCGCCCATGTCGTCGGGGTCCGGCAGGCCCAGGGGCTCCACCGGAACCTGCCGCTCCCCGCGCAGGCGCAGCGGCGCCCGGCTGGTGGCCAGCACGGCCACCCCGGGGCAGCGTTCCAGCAGCCCGGCGAGGTCGCTCGCAGCGGCTGCCACCTGCTCGAGGTTGTCGACGACGAGGACGAAACGGCGGGGGCCGAGCGCGGCCACCAGGGCGTCCATCGCCGGGATCCCCCCGTCGAGCCCCACGCCGAGGGCGGCCGCCACCGCGGGGAGGACGGCACCGGGGTCGACGACCGCCTCGAGCGGCACGAAGGCCACCGGGTCGCGCCCCTCGGCGGCCAGCCGGTGCGCCACCTCCAGCGCGACCCGGGTCTTGCCGATGCCGCCGGGGCCCACCAGGGTCACCATCCGCTCACCCGTGGCGAGCAGCCGGGAGACCGCGGCGACCTGGTCGTCGCGACCGATCAGCTCGGTCATCGGGTAGGGCAGGGCGGGAGCCGGCGCAGGGGCGGGGTGCGGCTCCGGTGCCCCCACGGCGCCACCGAGGAGGAAGCGCTCGCCGAGCAGGACCGCGAGGTCGTCGCGCAGCAGTGCCCCGAGCTCGGCGGCGTCCGTGAACGACTTGTACGACACCGTGTCGTCGTCCCGGACGCGGGCCAGCAGGGCGGCCAGGCGCGGCTCGCGGGCCGGGGCGGGGGTCTTCACGTACACCAGCCGGGGCAGGCCTGCCGAGAGCAGGTACTCGTCCTCCAGGCCGGACACCTCCTCACCGGGGGCCACCCAGCCGTAGCGCTCGGCGTACACCGCGACGAAGACGTGGCTCTGCGCGAGGTACGCCCGGTACAGGGCCCGTGCCGGGTGGGGCCGGGCCCCGAGCTCGAACATGACCGGGATCAGCCGCAGCGCCTCGACCGCCGCCCGCGCCGCCGCCCGTTCCGCGGTCAGCTCCACGAGCGTGGAGCTGATGAACACGCGCGGGCGCTGGTCCGGCGTGAGGATCGGGACGGCGGGGCTGGCGGTCACCCCGGAATCGTCGCCGCGGCGGCCGCGTCGCACCAGCACTTTCGTACCGTTGGCCTGGAGGAGGCGTGGGATGGCGCAGGCCGAAGTGACCCTTCGGGTGGCCGAGCCGCTGCTGTTCTTCCTGGCCCCGCAGCGCCGGGCCGGCCCGGTCGTCGTGCGGGCGGGCCCGACGGACTCCCTGGGCCACCTCGTGGAGTCCGTCGGCGTGCCTCTCCCCGAGGTCGGCCGGCTGCTCGTCGCCGGCCGACCGGCCGACTCCCGGCACCGGGCCGGGGCCCGGGACGTCGTCGACGTCCTCCCCGTGCTCCGCCCGCAGACGACACCCACCGACCCGCCTCGGTTCCTGCTCGATGTGCACCTGGGCGCCCTGGCTCGTCGGCTGCGGCTGCTCGGCCTGGACGCCGCCTACGACAACGACGCCACGGACGACGACCTGGTGCGGCGCGCCGCGGCCGAGCGGCGGGTGCTGCTCACCCAGGACCGGGGGCTGCTCAAGCGGCGGGCGGCCGTGGACGCGCTGCCCGACCTGCAACGGCCGGGTGGAACCGGTCCCCAGGTCGGCCGTCGAGGGCGTGCTGCGTGAGGGGACCCGGCGCACCCAGGACCGCTTCTCCCGCTGCGCCGCGTGCGGCCAGCTCTACTGGCACGGCGCGCACGCGCGGCGGCTGGACGCCCTCGTGGCGGCGGCCCGCGCTCAGCTGGAGGGACGAACCGGTTGAGCCCGGGCTCCTGCGCCGCCCGACCATTCACTCCCTGAAGTCGGGTGTCCTCGGCGAGGAAGCGCGGCAGGATCGGGGCCATGGTCGGAACCAGGATCAGAAGCAGCGTCGGCACCGTGCTCGGGAGCGTTCTCGGACCCGCGATTCGCCCGGTGGCCTGGCAGCCGCCGCCCGCTCCGGCGCGGGCCGGCCAGGCGAGCAGCGACGTGCCGCTGCCGCCGCTACGGGTCTACGACGTCGGTGGTCCGGGCCCGGAGGACGTCCTCGTCGACCCCGCCGACGGCAGCGTCCTGACCGGGACGGCGGACGGCCGGGTGCTGCGGCTACAGCCCGAGGCCGGCAGTGTCCGGCTGGTCACGAACACCGGTGGACGGCCACTGGGCCTGGAGTGGCTGCCGGACGGCCGGCTGCTGGTCTGCGACGCCCACCGGGGCCTGCTCGCGGTCGACCCCGGTCGCCGGAAGGTCGAGGTGCTGGCCACCGAGGCGGCGGGGCGACCGCTGGGCTTCTGCAACAACGCCGCCGTGGCCGCTGATGGCACCATCTGGTTCACTGACTCGTCGGCGCGCTTCGGGATCGAGCACTGGAAGGCCGACATCCTCGAGCACAGCGGGACCGGACGGCTGCTGCGCCTCGACCCGGACGGCTCCCTCGAGGTCGTCGCCGACGGGCTGCACTTCCCCAACGGCGTGGCGCTGGCTGAGGGCAACGGCGGCCCGCAGGTCTTCGTCGCCGAGTCCGGCAGCTACGCCCTGTCGCAGCGGTCAGCGGATGCCACCGACCCCGACCTGGTGCCGGTGATCGACAACCTGCCGGGCTTCCCCGACAACGTCGCCACCGGATCCGACGGCCTGGTGTGGGTCGCGCTGGCCTCCCCGCGCAACGCGGCCGTCGACCGG
>JALOLN010000029.1 GCA_025455945.1 Actinomycetes bacterium | reverse complement strand
GTAGTAGCCGGTGCTCTCGCGTTCCCGGATCATCGTCTTGACGAAGAACACGGTGCCGGCGAAGTACAGCAGCGCCAGGGCGAACAGCCGCCAGGCTGCGGGCCAGTCGGGGTGGGCGCCGACGGCGTTGGCCAATGGCACACCGAGGCTCGCCTGGGCGACCGAGACGAGGCCGTTGACGAGGGACCGGTCGTCGTGCCGCCGGGCGTACCACACGTTGACGAGGACGCCCGGCAGGTAGAGGACGGCGAACAGCAGCAGCTCCGGCTGCAGCAGCACCAGCACTGCGCCGACCACGGCGAGCAGACCGCCGTAGACGAGCAGCGGGCGCACGAAGCGCTGCCTGCGGCGGGCCCGCAGCCACTGCAGGAAGTAGTACGAGGCGAGGTAGGCCAGCACCCAGGCGGGCAGCAGCAGCAGGTGCAGCGCGGCCGCGCCGCCGGCCATGACTCCGAGGACGAAGGGGACGACCAGCATCGCCCAGGCCCCGTGCTGGGGCGGGATCCACCCGCGGACGCTCATCGCCGCCCGACGCTACCCCTGCCCCTCCCTCTCCCCGCCCCCCTCCGCATCATGGGTCCCTTGAGGCGAATAGACCGCCCTGGGGCGCCCTTCATGGCGAGGCGGTCGGCATCCGCGTGGTCGGGGCCGGCCTCGGCGCAGCCGGCGGCCAGAGTTGGGTCACTCGGCCGTCCGGCTGGTTGACTGTGCGGTCATGGTCCAGCTGCTCGAGGAGGACGGACCCGGGTCGGCCACGCCGTCCGGCGTTCCCGGCCTGCGCGGACGGCTGAGCCGGGCCGGCGTCGCCGCCCGGAACCGGCGCTGGCT
This sequence comes from Actinomycetes bacterium, assembly GCA_025455945.1. Taxonomy (GTDB): domain Bacteria; phylum Actinomycetota; class Actinomycetes; order Prado026; family Prado026; genus Prado026. The sequence continues at coordinate 15,153 of JALOLN010000029.1, read as the reverse complement.
GCTGGTCTGGGCATGGGCGGTCGTCCTGGCCTGGTTCATCGTCGCCCGCGGCCTGCCGATGGACCGCGGCAGCCAGTTCATCTGGATCTTCGGCCTGCTGTTCGCCGTGAACGTGGGCCGGCCATGGCGGGCCCAGGGCCGGATCCTGCTCGACTGGCTGCCCTTCGTCGGGTTCCTCTTCGTCTACGACTACACCCGCGGCGTCGCGGACACGCTGGGCCGGCCGGTGCACGTCACCGAGGTCGTGGCGGTGGAGGAGGCGCTGTTCGGCAGCCCGGTCCCCACCGTCCGGCTGCAGGACTGGCTCTACGACCCGGGAACGGTGCACTGGTACGACTTCGTCGTCTCGCTGGTGTACTTCTCGCACTTCTTCGTCGTGTGGATCATGGCTGTCGTCCTCTACCTGCGGTCCCGGGAGCGCTGGGCGGCGTGGGCCCGCCGGCTACTCGTGCTGTCCTACGCCGGGCTGGTCACCTACATCCTGTATCCCGCCGCACCGCCGTGGTTCGCGGCCCGTGAGGGGGTCATCCCCTGGGTCGAACGCCTCCCCTCCCGCGGCTGGGATGCCATCGGGCTGCACGGTGCCAGCCAGCTCATCGCCTACGGCCAGGCCGGCTCGAACCAGGTGGCGGCCGTGCCGTCGTTGCACGCGGCCTTCGCGGCCCTGGTGATGGTGTTCCTGTGGTCGAGTGTGGGGTGGGTCTGGCGGACGGTGCTCCTCGGCTACACCCTCGCGATGTGCTTCTCGCTGGTCTACGGCGGCGAGCACTACGTCGTGGACGCCCTGCTGGGCTACCTCTACGTCGGGGTCATCGCCGTCGTCGTGGGGCTGTGGGAGACCTGGCGCCGGCGTGGCCGGCAGCGGTCAGGAGATGACGACGCGGGTGCCCACGGGGACGAGGTCGAAGAGCCGCTGCGCGCCTGACCAGCTGCGCAGGTTGACGCAGCCGTGCGAGGCGCCGGCGTAGCCGACCCGTGCGAAGTCGGCCGAGTAGTGGATGGCCTGACCGCCGGCGAAGAACAGCGAGAACGGCATCGACGACTCGAACGTCGTCGACCAGTGGTCGCGGTCCTTCCACGTGACGTGGAACGTGCCCTCGCGGGTCGGGCGGCTGCGGCTGCCGAACCGGGCGGCCAGCGACAGCAGCACCCGGCCGTCGTCCACCAGGCGCACTCGGCGGTCCGCCTTGCTGATGCACACGACGAAGCCGTGGCGGCAGCGCGGGTCCAGCCGGGCGGGGCTGCGGCTGGGCGCGGCGGACGTCAGTGCGGCGGTCGGTGTCGGGGTCGGGGCTGAGGTCGTGGCGGGTGCCGGGGTCGGGGTCACGGCGGGGGCGGACGACGACACGGAGGTGCTGGCGGGTCGGGGGTACGGCACCGACGGCCCGACCGCCTGCCGGCCGATCTCGCCGCCGACCGCGGTGGCCAGCACCGCGACCAGCACTGCGGTGACCACCGCGCTGAGGACCGGTGCCACGTGGCGACGCATGACGAACGCCTCCACTGACCACGGTAGGCGTCCGACCTGCGGGCCGACAGGGCCGGAGGGACCACGGCGCGGACCGCTGGCGCGGCACCGGCCCGCGGACCGGTACGGTTCCGGCAGCGACGGCAAGGCGGGCCGAGGAGGCTGGGGACGTGTCGAACGGGGCTGTCGAGGTCGACCTGCTGATCATCGGAGCCGGCCCGGCCGGGCTCTACGCGACGTACTACGCGGGCTTTCGCGGGCTCTCCGTCGCCGTCATGGACTCCCTCTCCGAGCTCGGTGGGCAGGTCACCGCGCTGTACCCCGAGAAGATGATCTTCGACGTCGCGGGGTTCCCCGCCATCAAGGGGCAGCAGCTCGTGGACGACCTCGTCGCCCAGGCGGCCAGCGCCAAGCCGACGTACCTGCTCGGCCACCGGGCCGAGGAGTGCGTCGCCGACGACGACTCCGTGACCGTGCGCAGCCACCGCGGGCTGGAGGTGCGCGCGAAGGCGATGGTCATCACCGGGGGCATCGGGACCTTCAGCCCGCGGCCGCTGCCGGACGCCGAGCACTTCGAGGGCAAGGGTCTGCGGTACTTCGTGCCCAAGCTGGACGAGCTGGCCGGCAAGGACGTGCTCATCGTCGGTGGCGGGGACTCCGCCGTGGACTGGGCGCTGGCCCTGGAGCCGCTGGCCACCTCGGTCACGCTGATCCACCGCCGGACGGCGTTCCGCGCCCACCAGGGCAGCGTCGACCAGATGATGGCCACGTCGGTGCGCGTCCTGCTGCCCTACGAGGTGGCGCACATCAACGGCACCGACCACGTCGAGAGCGTCGAGGTGTACGACAACGCCACGGACGAGCACCGCACCCTCGCCGTCCAGGAGGTGGTCGCCGCCCTCGGGTTCACCGCCGACCTCGGCCCGTTCACCCGGTGGGGACTGGAGCAGCGCAAGCGGCACATCGTCGTCGACCCTGCGATGCGCACCTCGATCCCGCGCATCTTCGCCGCGGGTGACATCACCGAGTACGAGGGCAAGGTCCGGCTGATCTCGGTCGGGTTCGGCGAGGCGGCGACCGCGATCAACAACGCGGCGACCGTGATCGACCCGACCGCGAAGGTGTTCCCGGGCCACTCCTCCGGCGGGGAGGGCTGACCCGTCAGGACCCGAGCAGCTTGGCCTTCTGGGCGGCGAACTCCTCGTCGGTGAGCAGGCCCTCGTCGCGCAGGGCGGCCAGTTTGCGCAACTGGTCGGCGACGTCGACGGCGGGCGCCGCCGGAGCAGCGGGGGCAGCAGGCTGGGGTGCACCCATCGGCACGCCCATCGCCGTCATCCCCGGGTTGACGTGCATGTACTGGGTCTGCCGCTCGACGAGCTTCTTCGCCCGCGCCTCGCTGATGAGCGGCTGCAGCAGCTCGTAGACCTGGTACGGGTGCTCGATGTTGTCGAGGGTCACGCTGCCGCTGCGCGCCGAGCCGCCCAGGCCGGAGAGCGAGAACGAGCCGGCGGGATCCACCGAGTACGCGGCGTCCTCGAGGTGGAGCACCAGGTCACCGAGGTCCTTGGACTGGTTCATCACCGACTGCCGGACGTCGACGTCGCGGACGGCCCACAGCGGCACCTGCTCGGACGTCGTCCCGAGCAGGCCGGACTCGATCCACAGCCGGTCCCTGGTGATCCGGTAGCGGGCCATGGCCCCGGTGACGCCGGACCCCATGGTCTTGCTCTCCCCGTGCCACAGGGTGTTGGGGTCGTCGGCCCACTGCTGGGTGCGCCTGGCCTGCTGGTCGGCGACGGCGGTCTTCGCCTGGTCGGCCATCGCCTTGCCCTGGGCGGTGGCCTGGGCGGCGGCGGCCTTGAGCTTGTCCTTCCACGACCCGCCGGCGGCCGCCGTGGCGGGGGGCGGTGGCGGCGGTGGCGGCGCGGCGGCCGGCGCGGGGGGCGGCAGGTCGGCCGGGGGTGGGTCGGTGGCCGTCACCCCGGCATCCGAGACGTGCTCGGTCCAGGCCGTGCCGTTCCAGTACCGCAGCTGGTGTGTGCCCGAGGGGTCCGCGAGCCAGGACGCGTCGACGCTCATGGTCCCAGTGAACCGCACGGGTCCGGTCGGACGGAACGCGTCACCGGTGCCGCGATGCGTCGGACAGCTCGAGCTGGTCGGCGGTGGGGGCCTGGGCGAACGTCGTCCAGAAGCCGTGCACCCAGGGCCGGACGACGGCCACCGTGCCGATGTAGGTCAGCGGCCGCAGCGCCCCCTGCTCACCGATCCAGCCGCGCTCGAAGGAGCGGCACAGGGCGATCCGCTCGTCCCGGTCGGTCGAGGCGGCGGCCCGGTCCAGCATCGCGCGCAGCCCGCCGTCTGGGCGCAGCACCATCGGGTAGGCCGCGAGGAACGCCTCGAGGACGCCGAGCGGGTCCGGGGAGTCGGCCATCCAGCCGAACACCCAGGCGTGCGTGCCGGGGTCGGCCACCTCCGCCGCCATGTCGCTGAACGCCGGTCGTGCCACCTCGACCTGCAGGCCGAGGGCCGTCCACGCGGCGACCACCCGGTCGGCGTCGCCGGCGTCCCCCGTGACACAGCTCAGCCCCGCCGGGATGGCCAGCCGAAGCGTCGGCAGCCCCGCGCCGCCGGGGTGGCCCGCGTCCGAGAGCAGGCGCGCGGCCACGAGGGGGTCGTGGTCGAGACCGATGTCGTGGGTGTGCGCCAGCACCGCGGGGGGGATCAGGCCGCCGCGCGCCACGGTCTGGCCGGCGTGCCCGACCACTGCGGGAAGTGCCCGTAGCAGCGCCAGGCGCACCCTGGGGTCGCTGAGCGGCCCTGCCGCGCGCAGCGCCAGGTACTGGACGCCGGTCTTGGCGAACTCGTACCGCACGGTGTCCGCGTGGTCGGCGTCCTCGACGTCGGGCGTCGACACGCCGAGCATCAGGTCGAAGCGGCCCTCATCCCACTCCCGGCGCACCCGCGCCATCTCCGCCGCCTGGGGGACCACCCGCAGCCGCACCTCCCTGACGTTGCCGCGTGGCCGGTCCCAGGTGTCGGCCGCCTCGAGTCGAATCTCGTCGGGCAGGATCTCGGCCACCCGGAACGGGCCGTTGCCGACGAGCAGGGCCGTCTGGTCCAGGCTGGGCGGGCCGGACCGCCACAGGTGCCGAGGCCAGGGGAACAGCAGGGCGGACGACAGCAGGTGGGGCAGGTGGGACAGCGGCCGGGAGAGCCGGAGCTCGAGCTCGAGGTCCCCGAGGGCGGTCACGGATTCCACGTGGCCGAGCAGCGTCGTCCCGAACAGGCCGAGGTCGACGATGCTGCGATGAGCGAACTCGTAGTCGCCAGCGGTGACCGGGGTCCCGTCGTGCCAGCGGGCGGTCGGCCGTAGCCCGAAGCGGTACCGCCGGCCGTCGGGTGAGACCGCGATCCGGACGGCGCCAGCCGGCTCCACGCCCCCGTCCGCGGCGGCCCGCAGCAGTCCGGTGAACAGGTGCTGGGCGACCCAGGTCGTCTCCTCGAACGCCGTGACCCCGGGGACGAGGCTGTCGGGTCGGAACACCGGCGTCTCCAGCGTCGCCGTCGGCACGGCCTGCCGTACTGGTGGCTCGGGGACGGCGCAGCCCTGCGCCCAGGCCTCGTCCGCGCCGACGAAGTCGAACGCCTGGTGCCGGGCCAGCGCGAGCCGGCACAGCGTGCCTCGGACGGCCGCGTTGTCGCCGAGCTGCCGCTGGAACTCCAGCGCCCGGCCGTAGTGCTCGAACGCCTCGGAGTCGGCGTACAGCCGCCGCGCCGCGTCGCCCGCCCGGACGAGGTAGCGCGCGGCCCGGCGAGCGTCGCCGCCTTCCGCCCAGTGGTGCCCGAGCAGCCCCAGCTCGTCGTCGCAGTCACAGGCGAGCGGCTCGAGGAGCTCGGCGGTCCGTCGGTGCAGCGCCCGGCGGCGGTCCTCGAGCAGGCTGCCGTAGGCCACCTCCTGGACCAGCCCGTGTCGGAACCGGTACTCGGCGGTCGGCCGACGACGGACCTCCTCGACGAGGTCCAGCCGCTGCAGCTCCGACAGGGGCGTGGCCAGGTCGTGGTCCCCGACGAGGTCCTCGAGCAGCTCGCGGGAGAAGTCCCGGCCGAGCACCGCAGCGGCCGCGACCACCGTGCGGGTTCGGGGGCTCAGCCGGTCCAGCCGGGCCTGCAGCGTCTCCTGCACGACCCAGGGCACGGCCGCCCCGTCGAGGTCCCCGGCCAGTCGCCAGCCGGCGCCGTCCGGCTCGAGGGCGCCCCGCTCGACGAGGTCGCGCAGCGCCTGCTCGAGGAAGAACGGGTTGCCTCCGGCCCGCTCGCAGAGCAGCTCATCGACGGCCGCAGGCAGGGCGGACCCTGCGACGGCGGCGATGAGCCGTCGGGAGTCGGCGTCGTCCAGGCCGCGCAGCTCGACCTCGTGGAACCGGTGCGGGATGCGCTGCCGGGCCAGCCCGCCCAGCCGCCAGGCCGGGTGGTCGCGCTCGCTGCGGTAGCCGAGGACCAGCCCGAGCCCGTCCTCGTCGACGACGGGGAGCAGCTCGGCGACCAGCTCGAGGGTCGCCTCGTCCGCCCAGTGCAGGTCGTCGAGGACGACGACGACGGGGTGGTCGCGCACCAGCGCGGTGAGCACGGCGCCCAGCGCACCGACGGTGCGTTGCCGGACGGTGTCGGCGGACAGCTCGTGCTGTCGGGCGGCGTCGGTCGGTCCGAGTGGGACGCCTGCGGCCGGGCCAAGGAAGGCGAACGTCTCCTCAGCCGCCGCGGGGCCGAGAACCCGGTTCAGCGCGGTTCGCAGCTCCAGCCGCACCTGTGCCTCGGGGGCGTCCGCTGCGAGGCCCAGCCAGCTGCGCAGCAGGCCCCTGACCGGCCAGTAGGGGAAGCTCTCGGCGTAGGAGGCGCCGTGGCTCTCGAGCACCTGGATCCGGTCGCCCAGCACCGCGACCGCCTCGGCGGCGAGCCGGGACTTGCCGATGCCCGCCTCGCCGGTGATGACGACGACGGCACCGCGCCCCTCCGCGACGTCCTCCAGCGCTGCCTCCACGGTGCGGCGCTCGGCGTCCCGGCCCACGTAGGGCGTGGCCGAGGGCTCGGCGGTGGCCTGGGCGCCGAGGAGCCGGTAGGCGCGGACCGGCTGCTCCCGACCCCGGATGGGGAGGTCACCGATGGGCTCGTAGCCGAACCGGCCACGGACCTCGACCGCCGTGACCGGGCCGAGGACCACCCCGCCCGGCTCGGCGTGGGCCTGCAGCCGGGCGGCCACGTTCACCGTGTCCCCGAGGGCGTTGAACAAGACGTCGGGTGGCTGGTCGCCGGCCGGCAGCGCGGCCGGGCCGGTGTTGACCGCCGCCCGCGCGGCCAGCCGGACGTCGTACGCGGCGGCCATCTCCTCCGCCAGCGGCTGCAGCGCCTGGTGCACGCCGAGCGCGGCCCGCACCGCGCGCTCAGCGTCGTCCCCGTGGGAGACGGGGGCGCCGAACACGGCGAGGACGCCGTCGCCGGTGTGCTGGGCCACCGTCCCCCCGTACCGGCGGACCTGCTCGTCGGTCACCCGGGCGACCTCGTCGAAGAGCACCTTGGAGCGCTCCGCGCCGAGGCGCTCGGCGATCCCGGTCGAGTCGACGACGTCCGTGACGAGGACGGTGACGACCCGCCGCTGACCGGTGGCGACCGTCACGGCTCACTCGCCCCGGGCAGGTGGCTCATCGCGTGCTCGGCGAGCGCGGTGATGGTCAGGCCCGGGTTGACCCCGGGGTTGATGGGGACGACGGAGCCGTCGCACACCAGCAGGTTCCGGTACCCGAACACCCGCTGCTGGGCGTCGACGACCCCGGTCTGCGGGCCCGTTCCGATGACCGCGCCACCCAGGATGTGTGCCGTGCTCGGCACGGCCCGCAGCACGTCGAGGACCGAGCTCTGGGCGTAGCCACGCATCCGACCCGCCGCCAGCGCGGTGACCTCGTTGGCGATCGGCAGGAAGGCGACGGGGGCGCCCGCGTCGTCGCCAGTGGACTCGGCGGTGTCCATCACCCAGCCACTGCCGAGCCGCCTGCGACGCAGCACCAGCCGGATCGAGGAGTCGACCGACTGCATGGTGGTGAACACGACGGTCCGGCGGGACCAGCCGAACGGCACCAGCGACCGCAGCGTGACCCGAGGGTGCCGCAGCGAGGCCCCGAGGAGGCGCAGCGGGCGGGTGAGCCGGGTGCCGGGGCCGGTCAGCGGCGCGAACAGCGGGGAGTTGCCGTCGCCGGCGTCGGCGTAGGTGTTGTTGGTGATGTGGGTGTGCTCGTCCGGGAAGATGCTCGCGGTGATCGTCACGTCGGCGGAGTAGTCGGCGTCGCGGTCCAGCGCCGTCGCCGCGGTGATGGTCTCGCTGTTGGTCCGGACCAGGTGGCCGAGCCGGTCCGACAGCCGGGTCAGCGAGCCCCGCTCCCGGGCGGTGAGCAGCAGCTCGTTGGTGCCCAGCGTGCCGCCAGCGAGGACGACGCCGCCGGCCCGGACGATCCGGGGCTCGGGCCGCTTGGCGGGTGGCGTCGCGACGTGCAGGACCTCCCAGCCGGCCGTGCCGTCGTCGTCCAGCGGCCGCAGGTCGACGACCCTGCGGTCGGGGACGATCCGGACGCCGAGCCGCTCGGCGAGCCACAGGTAGTTCTTCTCCAGGGTGTTCTTCGCGCCGACCCGGCAGCCGATGACGCACCGGCCGCACCGGGTGCACCCGGTCCGCCGCGGCCCCTGCCCGTCGAAGTACGGGTCGTCGACCTCGACGCCGGGCTCCCCGAAGAAGACCGCCTGCGGCGGGGTCCGCACCGAGTCCGGGACGCCGAGGTCGGCGGCGAGGTCGCGCATGAGCCGCTCGCTCGGGCCGTCGAACTCCGGCTCGCAGACCCCGAGCATGCGCTGCGCGGTGGCGTAGTGGGGTGCGAGCGTCGTCCGCCAGTCGGCCAGGCCCGCCCACTGCGGGTGCCGGTAGAAGTCGTCGGAGTGCGGGACGTAGGAGGTGTTCGCCCAGGTCAGGCTGCCGCCGCCGACGCCCACCCCGCTGATGATGTTGACGTGCCGGAACAGTGAGATGCGCATGATGCCGCGCAGGCCGAGCTGTGGGAGCCACTCTGCCTTGCCGTACTCCCAGGTGGTCTCCGCGAAGTCCTCGTCGCGCCACCGCCGGCCCTGCTCGAGGACCAGCACCGAGTACCCCTTCTCGGCCAGCCGCAGCGCGCTCACGCTGCCGCCGAACCCGGAGCCGATGACCACCCAGTCGACCGTCAGGTCGCTGCTGTCCCGCCGCGTGTCGTCCACGGGGCCGACGGTAGTCCTCCGACCGCTGCCGTCGTCGTCCGTCCGGGTGCCAGGCTGGGTCCGGGAGGAGTCGTGCAGCCCTACCTGGTGATGGCCGCGGTGGTGATGGGCCTGAACCTGCTGCCCGCGTTCGCACCACCGACCTGGATCGTGGTGGTCTGGTTCACCCTCGTCTGGGACCTCGAGCCGCTCGTCCTCGTGCCGGTCGCCGCCGTCTCCGCCGGGCTGGGCCGGTACGGGCTGGCGGCGGCGACCCGGCTGCTGCGGCACCGGATGTCGCCCGAGCGGGTGGCCAGCCTGGGTGCGGCCTCGGACTACCTGACGGGGGACCGGCGCCGCGCCGCCGCCGGCGTCGGGGTGTTCTTCGTCGCGCCGTTGCCGTCGAACCAGCTGTTCGAGGCGGCCGGGCTGCTCAGCGTCCCGCTGCGGCCGCTGGTCGCCGCGTTCGTCGCGGGCCGCCTCATCACGTTCTCGATCTACTCGGGTGCGGCCTCGCTGGCCGAGGACAGCCTGCAGGACGCCCTCGTCGACGCGGCGCTCTCCCCGTGGGGCGTCGCCGTCCAGGTAGTCATGATCGTCGTCCTGGTGCTGCTCGCCCGGGTGGACTGGCGGCGGGTGCTGGCCCGGACCGGCCGCACCCTGCCCTGACCCGTGCCCTCACCCGCTGACGATCACCTGCCCGCACTGTGTGGTGGCTGCGCAGGGGTTCTGCGGTGCGGGTCACCACGACAGGGGGTGGGGAGGTGATCGTTGGTGGGCGGCAGGGGCCCGCCTTGGTCAGAGCAGGCCGGCTGCCTGCTCGGCGATCTCGCGCTCCTCGTCGGTCGGGATGACGAGGACCCGGCACGACGACCCGGCGGCCGCGACGTCGACGGGACGGCCGGGCCCGCGGACCGCAGCGTTGGCGGCCTCGTCGAGGACGACGCCGAGCCGGTCCAGCCCGCCCACGGCCCGGTGCCGGACGTCGGGGTCGTTCTCGCCGACGCCGCCGGTGAAGACGACGGCGTCCGCGCCCCCGAGCACCGCGAGGTAGGCGCCGACGTACTTGCGCAGCCGGTGCCCGTAGACGTCCAGGGCCAGCGCCGCGTCACGGTCGCCGGACGACGCCCGCCGGTGCACCTCGCGTAGGTCGTTCGCGCCGGCGAGGCCGCGCAGGCCGCTGGCCCGGTTCAGCAGCCCGTCGACCTCGTCCGGCGCGAGGCCGGCGTCGCTGACGAGGTGGAACACCACTGCCGGGTCCACGTCGCCGGACCGGGTGCCCATGACGAGGCCCTCCAGCGGCGACAGCCCCATCGAGGTGTCCACGCTGCGGCCGGCCCGGACGGCGCAGGCGCTGGCCCCGTTGCCCAGGTGCAGCGTCACCAGGTCGACGGCGTCCGCGGGCCGCCCCAGCACCCCGGCGGCGACGCGCGCGACGTAGCGGTGCGAGGTGCCGTGGAAGCCGTACCGGCGGATCCCGTGCCGGCGGGCCAGGTCCCGCGGGATCGCGTACGTGTACGCCGCCGGCGGCATGGACTGGTGGAACGCCGTGTCGAAGACGGCGACCTGGGGGACACCGGGGAACGCCGCCCGCGCCGCCTCGATGCCCAGCAGGTTCGGCGGGTTGTGCAGCGGCGCCAGCGGCGCGAGCTCCCGGACCGCCGCCGCGACCGCGTCGTCGACGACGACGGGCGCGCTGAACCGCTCCCCGCCGTGGACCACCCGGTGCCCGACGGCGTCCACCCCGGCGTCCAGGGCGCCGTCGTCCCGCAGCCGGGTGACCACCAGGGCCAGGGCGGCCGCATGGTCGGCGACGTCCGAGCCGGCCTCGCCGATGCGCTCGACCAGCCCGCCGGCGACCGTCGTCCCGGCGCCGAGGTCCAGCAGCCGGTACTTCAGCGACGACGAGCCGGAGTTGACGACGAGGACGCGCATCAGGCCCCCAGCTGCGCGGCCTGGATGGCCGTGATCGCGATGGTGTTGACGATGTCGGCCACCGTGGCGCCGCGGGAGAGGTCGTTGACCGGACGCCGCAGGCCCTGCATGACCGGGCCGATGGCCAGGGCGCCGGCGCTGCGCTGCACCGCCTTGTAGGTGTTGTTGCCGGTGTTGAGGTCGGGGAAGACGAACACCGTGGCCCGGCCCGCGACGGGGGAGCCGGGCATCTTGCTCGCCGCGACCCGCGGGTCGATCGCCGCGTCGTACTGGATCGGGCCGTCGATGGGCAGGTCCGGCGCCTTCAGCCGGGCCAGCCGGGTGGCCTCCGACACCTTGACGACGTCGTCGCCGGAGCCGCTGCTGCCGGTCGAGTAGGACAGCATCGCCACGTAGGGCTCCACCCCGAACGCCGCGGCGGTGCGCGCCGACGACACCGCGATGTCGGCCAGCTGCTCGGCGTCCGGGTCGGGGTTGACCGCGCAGTCGCCGTAGACGAGCACGCGGTCGGCCAGGGCCATGAAGAAGACGCTGGAGACCACGCTGACGCCGGGGGCGTTGCGGATGACCTGCAGCGCCGGCCGGATCGTGGCCGCGGTGGTGTGGGCGGCGCCGGAGACCATCCCGTCGGCCCGGCCGGCGTGGACGAGCATGACCCCGAAGGTGTTGACGTCGGCGAGGGCGTCCCAGGCGGCGTCCAGGGCCATGCCCTTGGCGGCGCGCAGCCGGGCCAGCTCCTCCGCGTACTCCTGTCGCAGGACCTGCTCGGTCTCCGGGTCGAGCAGGGTGGCGCCGGCGAGGTCCAGGCCCAGCCGGCGGGCCCGCTCGGTGACCGCCGCCGGGTCGCCGAGGATCGTCAGGTCGGCGATCTCCCGGCGCAGCACGCGGTCGGCCGCCTCGAGGATGCGGTCGTCGGTGCCCTCCGGCAGCACGATCCGCATCCGGCGCTCCCGGGCGGCGTCGAGCAGCCGGTGCTCGAACATCAGCGGCGTGACGTGGGCCGAGCGGGTCAGCGCGATCCGCTGCGCGAGGTCGCTGATGTCGACGTGGTCGCCGAACAGCGTGAGGCAGGTGTCGATGCGGCGCTGGTCCGTGGCGGTGATCGTGGGGCGGGCATCGCCCACCAGCTGCGCGGCGGTGTAGGTGTCGTGGTCGCAGACGAGCAGCGGCGGGTGCCCGTCGGTGAGGCCATGCAGCAGCGTCCGCACGGAGTGCTCCGGCTCGAAGCCACCGGTGAGCAGCAGGCCCACGACCTGGGGAGCCCCCCGGGAGTAGCGCACCGCCGAGGCGGCCACGACCACGTCCGCCCGGTCACCGGGGGTGATGACGAGGGTGTCGGGGGACAGCCCCGCGAGCAGGTTCGGCAGCGACATCGCCCCGACCTTCACCGCCGCCACCTCGCGGGCCAGGTCGGCATCGTCCCCCGCCACCAGCCGCGCCCCGGTCGCCTCGGCCACCTCGCGCAGCGTGGGCTGGGCCAGCCGGGTGTCCTCGGGGACGCACCACACCGGCTCGCGCCCGACCGGGACGGCGGCCGCGACCTCGCCGAGGGCGTGCGGGTCGACCCGGTTGACGACGAACCCGAGCAGCGGCAGGCCGTGGGCGTCGAGCGACGCCCGGGCGGCCTGGACCGCACCGGCCACCTCGACCGGGCGGCGGTCCCGGGCCCGGACGACGACGAGCATCGGCGTCCCCAGGTTGCGTGCCACGGCGGCGTTGATCTCGAACTCGAAGGCGGCCGAGGCCCCCGTGTAGTCGGTGCCCTCGACGAGGACGACGTCGCAGCCGCGGGCCAGGGCCTCGAAGCGGGAGAGGACGACGTCCACCGCCGCCGTGATGTCGTCCGGCCCGGCGATCGACCGGGTCTGCGCCGTGGTGATGCCGAAGGAGTCCTCCAGCCGCTGGGCCAGCCGGTAGCGCTCGCGTACCAGAGCCGCCCGCGGGTCGTCCGCACCGCGGGACACCGGGCGGAAGTAGCCGACCCGCTGCACCTCCCGGGTGAGCAGGTCCATGACGCCGAGGGCGACGAGGGTCTTCCCACTGTCCGGCTCGAGGGCGGTCAGGTAGAGCGCATCGGTCACGGCCGTCAGTCTGTCGGATCGACGGCGACCGTCACACCGGGGTGAGAGGCTGACGCCATGCACGCGCAGGGCCCGCTCGTCCTCGACCTGCCGCGGTGGCTGACCGACCGCCTCCGTGGTGACGTCGTGCTGCCGGAGCGCTCGGACCGCATGCGCCTGGCCATCGAGCTGGCCCGGGAGAACGTCCGGCAGGGCACCGGCGGGCCGTTCGGGGCCGTGGTCGTCGACGTGGCCTCGGGCCGGCTGCTGGGGGCGGGCGTGAACCGGGTGGTGCCGCTCGGCTTCTCCTGCGCGCACGCGGAGGTCATGGCGCTCGGGATGGCCCAGCTGAGCGCCGGCACCTACGACCTCGGTGCCCCCGGGCAGCCGGACGCCGAGCTCGTCACCAGCGTCGAGCCGTGCGTGATGTGCATCGGCGCGGCGTTGTGGTCCGGGGTGCGGTCCGTGGTGTGCGGGGCCAGCGAGGCGAACGCCATCGCCATCGGCTTCGACGAGGGGCCCAAGCCGGCCGACTGGGCGGGTGAGCTCGGCGCCCGGGGGATCGCCGTCGTCTGCGGCGTCCTGGGGGACGAGGCCGCCGCCGTCCTCACCGACTACGCCGCCTCAGGGGGCCCGATCTACAACGCGGGACGGCCCTGAGTGGCCGCGGGGGGGCGGGGGGCTGCCCTGGGCGTGCTCGTCGGGCTGGCACTCGCACTCGCCGGGCCCGGCCTGTCGGCTGCGGCCGCTCCACCGGACCCGCCGGCACCGGGTGCGCTCGTGACCCGGCTCCTCGTCAAGTACCGGCCCGGGGCGACCGCGGCCGGCGCTGACGGCGTCACCGGAGCCGGGGGCGTGACCGCCGTCCGGCTGCGGCCCGGCCGTGCTGTGGGCGGCGGGGTGACGACGGTGGCCCTGGAGCGGCCGGTCGACCTCGACACCGCCCGGCGAGCCGCCAGCCAGCTGGCCGCCGACCCGCGCGTGGAGTACGCCGAGCCCGACATCGTCCTCACCGCGGCGTCGGCCACCGCGCCGAACGACCCGATGCTGCCCTCCCAGTGGGCGCTGATCGGCGAGTCAGGGACCAGGGCGCCGGTGGCGTGGGCGCGCACGACGGGCACCGGCGCCGTGGTCGCCGTCCTCGACACGGGGATCACGGCGCACCCGGACCTGGCCGGGCAGCTGGTCGACGGCTACGACCTCATCGACGACCTGACCGTCGCGGCTGACGGGGACGGCCGCGACCCCGACCCCACCGACCCGGGGGACTGGACGGGGACGGCTGCCTCGAGCTGGCACGGCACGCACGTCACGGGGATCGTGGCGGCCGCCTCCGACAACGGCGTCGGCATCGCCTCGGTGGCGCCGGGTGCGCGCGTCCAGCCGGTGCGGGTGCTCGGCAGGGGCGGGGGCTACCTCAGCGACATCGAGGCCGGCGTGCGCTGGGCGGCCGGCCTGCCGGTCCCGGGGGTGCCGGCCAACCCGACGCCGGCTCAGGTCATCAACATGTCGCTGTCCGGGTCGGCGGCCGACGGCTGCCCGGCGTCGCTGCAGCAGGCCATCGACGCCGCCGTCGCCGCCGGGACCACCGTCGTCGTGGCCGCCGGCAACAACGGCGCCTCCGCGTCCGGGTACACCCCGGCGAACTGCGCCCGCGTCGTCACCGTCGCCGCCACCGGACCGGAGGGCTACCGGGCGTCCTACTCCAACAACGGCCGGGCGATCGACCTCGCCGCCCCCGGGGGGGACTTCCGCGGGTACGGCACGGGCGGGGGTGTGCTCTCGACGCGGAACACCGGCACCTCCGGGCCCGGCGCACCCGCCTACGCCTACTTGCAGGGCACGAGCATGGCCGCCCCCCACGTGGCCGGGGCCGTGGCGCTGATGCTGGCGGTCGATCCCCGCCTGACGCCGGCGCAGGTCGAGGCCCGGCTCACCGGCTCCGCGCGTGCAGAGGCGTCCTGCTCCGTCGCCGACTGCGGGGCCGGGCTGCTGGACGCGGGGGCCGCGCTGCCGGTGGTCGCGCCGGGCGCGCCGCAGCAGGTCACGGTGTCGCCGCAGCCCGGTGCGCTCGACGTCACCTGGACGCCGCCCGCGAGTGACGGCGGAGCGCCGGTCACCGAGTACACCGCCCGCGCCCACACCCAGGCGGCCGGCGGCACCGTGGCTGCGAGCTGCTCGACCGCCGGGCTGGCCTGCGCGCTGACGGGGCTGAGGGACGGCCGGACGTACCACGTCGACGTCGTCGCCCGCAGCTCGGCCGGGGCAGGCCCGCCGAGCGCCCCTCGGGTCGCAAGCACCCCGCGGGCGGGGCCCGCCGTGCGCTGGTGGGGGGCGGACCGGTACGCGACGGCGGCGGCGGTGTCGGCGGGGGCGTTCTCCCCGGGGGTGGGGACGGTGTTCGTGGCGACGGGGGCG
>JALOLN010000162.1 GCA_025455945.1 Actinomycetes bacterium | reverse complement strand
GCCAGCGCCAGCGCCGCGACGAGGACGCCGTACGCCGCCAGCCACCACCACCGCCGGTTGCCCCCACGGGGGCTCCGTGTCTGCGCCGGGAGGGCCGCGCCGCGCCGGACGACGCCGACGAGCAGTGCCGTGGTCGTGAGCGTGAGAGCCGCCAGGAGCCAGGCCCCGGCCGGCAGGTGCGAGGCGAGCGTGAACGGGCGCAGCTGGGGCAGCACGGCGAACCCGAGCACCGGCAGCTGGAGGCACAGCGCGGCGCGGCCTCGGCTGCCCCTCCACACGCCCCACGCGGCCAGCGCCAGGCCGAGTACGAGCAGCGGCGGCAGCAGGGAGGCGACGCCCTGCCCGGCGACGTCGGCGACGTGGACGTAAGCGACCGCCTTGCCCAGGACCTGCGCCCCCGTGAACGTCGACGAGATCGCGACGACCGGGTGGAGCACGAGCAGGGCCTGAGCCGCCAGTCCCAGTGCCGCCGCCCGTCGCACCCGGCCCATCCTGGCTGGTCGCCGTCCCGCTCGCGGGGAAGACTGGGAGGCCAGTCACCGAGGTGAGGGGAGCGGCCATGTCGCGGGTGGTGCACTTCGAGATCCAGGCGGACGACCTGGAGCGGGCCAAGGCCTTCTACGGCGCCGTGTTCGGCTGGACGTTCGAGGACTTCGGCCGGTTCACCGGCTCGCCGTACTGGGGCATCACGACCGGCCCCGACGACCAGCCCGGCATCAACGGCGGGCTGCTGCAGCGGCCTGCTCCGGCACCCGCGCCAGAGCAGGGGACGAACGCCTACGTCGGCACGATCGGGGTCGGGGACTACGACGCCACCGAGCGCCGCATCCTCGATGCCGGTGGCCAGGTCGCCCTGCCCAAGATGGCTCTCGCCGGCATGGCCTGGCAGGGGTACTACATCGACACCGAGGGCAACACCTTCGGCATCCACCAGCCGGACCCCGACGCCCGATAGCGCCCCTCGCCGGCGACGACGGCGGCCGTGAAGGGCGACTGAGGGCGATCTATTGGCGTCAAGGGTCCCTTGATGCGGAGTCAGCCGGCGAGGGCGGCGAACACCTCGTAGACCATCCAGGCGGGCCAGAACAGGCCCTGGACGATCGCCAGCAGGTACTCCCAGAAGGAGTCCGCCTGCTGCCAGAAGAACACCCAGGCCCCGAAGATGCCCAGCCCGTAGATCGCGCCGCCGCCCGCGGCGCCGGCGTTGCTGTTGCCGCTCATGGCCACCTGCCTCCTGTCGGAACCGGTCCGAGCCTTGCCCTCCCCAGGACGGCAGCGCAAGTGTCACAGGGCGAGCAGCGGGCTGGCCGCGACCGCCCCGACCACCACCACCCACGGCGGCAGGTGCGCCACCCGCAGCGCGGCGAACAGCACCCCCGCGAACAGCAGGTCCGCCGCCGACGAGACCGACTCGGCAACGATCGGGTCGACCAGGGCCGCTCCCAGCAGCCCCACCACCGCGGCGTTCACCCCGACGAGGGCGGCCTGCACCCGGGCGCTGCCGCGGATGGCCTGCCAGAACGGCAGCACCCCGAGCAGGACGAGCAACCCGGGGAGGAAGACGAAGACGGTGGCGACCAGCGCTCCGGGCAGGCCCGCGGCGACCTGGCCGAGGTAGGTGGCGAAGGTGAACAGCGGGCCGGGGAGCGCCTGGGCGAGGCCGTAGCCGGCAAGGAACTCCGTCTCGCTCACCAGGTCGGGGACGGTCTCGGTCTCCAGCAGCGGCAGCACGACGTGCCCGCCCCCGAAGACGAGCCCGCCGGCGCGGTACACCCCGGCCGCCAGGTCCCCGAGGACGCCGGTGGCCTCGAGCACCGGGAGCAGCAGGAACAGGGCCGAGAGGGCGGTCAGGCAGACCACGCCCGTCCGACGTCCGATGCGCAGCGGCAGCGGGCCGCCCGACGCCAGGGCGGTGCGGCGGAACAGGACCAGTCCCACGGCCGCGGCGACCAGCAGGCAGCCCACCTGGAGCAGCCCGGACGTGGGCAGCAGGAGCAGCGCGACCGCCGTCACGACGGCGATCGCGGCCGTGGCCAGGGTGGCCGTCAGTCGCTGCGCCATCCCGATGACGGCGTCGAGCACCACCGCGACCGCGACCAGCTTCAGGGCGGCGAGCCACGGCTGGTCGGCGAGGTCCTGCGTCGCCGCGACGACCCCGAAGGCCGCCATGGCCAGCGCCGAGGGAAGGGTGAACCCGGCCCAGCCGGCCAGCGCCCCGGGCAGGCCGGCCCGGGTGTACCCGACGGCCATCCCCACCTGGGACGACGCCGGGCCGGGCAGGAACTGCGCCACGGCCACGAGCTCGGCGAACGCGGCGTCGTCCAGCCAGCGCCGCCGCTGGACGTACTCGGCGCGGAAGTAGCCGATGTGCGCGATCGGTCCGCCGAAGGAGGTGAGGCCCAGCCGCAGCGCCGCGGCGAACACCTCTCCGACGCGGGCCACGGCAGGAGTGTGTCAGCCGCTGGAGGGTGTCAGCCGATCTCGCGGATGACCAGGCCGGTCGGCGGCTTGGGGGTGAAGAACGTCGACTTCGGTGGCATCAGGAGTCCCTCACGCGCGGTGCGGAGCACCTCGGCCACGCTGGTCGGCCGGATGAGCACGGCAGCGGTCACGGCCCCGCTGGCGACGGCGTGCGCGGCGTCCAGCACCCCGTGCTGGTAGCCGACCTCGACCGTCGTCCCCACCAGCGCGTGCTCGAGGTACGCCCCGTCGAGGGCGCGGACGTCCGGGAAGGCCCCAGGTCTGGGCGTCAGCCACTCCGACGACCCGCCCGGGCCGAGCAGCACCAGGGCGCCGCGGTCCACCATCTCGGCCACCAGGCCAGGGGCGGGCTGCGGTGCCGGCGAGAGCACGAACGACCTGGCCAGGGCGGACCTCAGTGCCGGGAAGCCGATGCCGCGGTAGACGCGGTGGATGGCCGCGATGGCCAGCTGGTCCGCGGTGAGCTCGCCGACGTAGGCCAGCGTCACCTCGGCGCCCGCGGCCGGTCCGCCGTCCGGACCGGCCCGGACCTCGTCGCGGAACGCCCGGGCCACGGCGTAGCGGTGGTGGCCGTCGGCGACGAGCACGTCGTCGGAGCCGACCAGCGCGCTGACGGCGGCCACCCGGTCGGCGTCGGTGAGCCGTTCGACGAGGTGCGTCACGCCGTCCAGGGTCGCCGTCCCGACCGGCTCACCAGGGTCGGCGAGCGCGTCGGTGAGCCCGCGAACCAGGGCCAGGCCCCAGACCGGCGAGAGGTTCGCGCGGGTGGCCCGGGTCAGGTCGAGCCGGTCGGTCGAGGCCTTCGGGGTGGTGCGCTCGTGCGGGAGGACGCCGCCTGCCCCCTCGTCGACCACCTCGAGCGCGCCGAGGACGCCGACCGTCTCGCGGGGGGTGCCGGTGTCGTCGACGAACCGCATCCGGTGGATGGTGAACGCCGGGTCGGCGTCGCGGACGAGGACTCCGATCGCGACCCAGCGCCGCAGCACCGCGGCGGCCGCCTCGTACGGGTCGCGGGCGCTCGCGTGGACGACGAGCGGGACGTCGACGTGGACGACGTTGTGCGGGTCCTGGGCGGCCAGCGCCCGCGCGTCGTCCGCCGACAGCACGTCGTACGGCGGGGCGAGCACGGCCTCGAGGCTCGTCCCGCTGGCGTAGCGCAGGGCGCGGAAGGGCTCGAACCGAGGCACACCCCCACCTTCCCACCCGGACGGCGCACGCGGCAGGCTGTGCCGATGACGTCACGGGACCCCAAGGCCGACCTGCACCGCTACCTCCAGCTCGGGCGGGAGGCCCTGCTGTGGAAGCTCGACGGCCTCGGCGAGTACGACCTCCGGCGGCCGATGGTGCGCACCGGGACCAACCTGCTCGGCCTGGTCAAGCACGTGGCCAGCGTCGAGGCCGGTTACCTCGGCGACGTCTTCGGCCGGCCGTTCGGCGAGCCGCTGCCCTGGTTCGCACCGGACGCGGAGCCCAACGCGGACATGTGGGCCACGGCGGAGGAGTCGCGCGCGGACGTCGTCGGCCTCTACCACCGGGTCTGGGCGCACTCGGACGCGACCGTGCAGGCGCTTGACCTCGACACCGTCGGCCGGGTGCCGTGGTGGTCCGCGGAGCGCGCCGAGGTGACCCTGCACCAGATCCTCGTGCACATCACCACCGAGACGCACCGGCACGCCGGCCACGCGGACGTCGTCCGGGAGCTCGTCGACGGGGCCGCCGGGATGCGGGCGGACAACGACGGCCTGGCACCGGGCGACGCGGCGTGGTGGGCGCAGTACCGGGACCGCCTCGAGCAGGTGGCCCGCGCGGCGGCCGGCCCCCCGACGTCCCGCTAGGACGTGCCCTGCCCCAGAGGCAGGCCGGCCCACGACTCGCACCGCCACCCGGCGGCGTCGCGGACCAGCTCCACGGTCGCGCAGTTCGCCAGCAGGTGGTCCGACACGAAGGCCGAGTCCACGTTCGCGCAGAGGTCGGTGACCCCGACCGCGATCGCGCCGCCGTGCGACACGACCACGACGGTGTCGCCGGGATGCGCCGCGACGACCCGCTCCAGGGCCGCCGCGACCCGGTCGGCGATCTCCCGCCCGCTCTCGCCCTCGTGGAACCGGTGCGCCATGTCGCCGTCGCGCCACCACCGGCCGAAGACCTCGATCGCAATGGGTGCGACCTCCTCGTCGAGGCCGCCCTCGTGGACGCCGACGTGGATCTCCTGCACCCCCTCGAGCACCTGGTGCGCCAGCCCCAGCGCCGCCGCGACCTCGCGCGCCGTCTGCTCGGCCCGCACGAGCGGCGAGCCGTAGACCGCACCCACCCCGCGCTCGCGCAGCGACTGACCGGCGGCCCGGGCCTGAGCGACGCCCCGCTCGGTGAGCGGGAAGCCCATCCGGGCGCTGGTCCACATCTCGGTGACGTTGGCCTCGCTCTGCGCGTGGCGCATGACGACGACGCGGGTGGACACCACGATCCGGACACTAGTGCTGCTCGGGTGCACCCGCCGGGCCACCCCCGGCGACAAAGGTGATGTCGTCGACGTGGAACTCGAGGTAGTCGAAAGCGGGCTCGGGGGCGTCGGGGTGCCAGCGCCCGTGGCCCGCCGCACTGAGGCGGCGCGTGCCGAAGTCACGGTACCCGCCGAGCGGGGTGGACCAGCGCTGCCGGGTGAAGGACTTCCCGTCCGCCGAGGCGCGCAGGCGGTCGTCGGAGACGAAGTCGACGAGCTCGTGGTCGTCGTCGAAGAGGAGCTCCGCGCTGACGGTCTGGCCGGCGTTGGTGAACGTGGCTCGGGCGTGGTGGTCGTCGATCGGCGTCCAGCCGAT
>JALOLN010000161.1 GCA_025455945.1 Actinomycetes bacterium | reverse complement strand
CAAGCCGGTCGCGCCGCCGCAGAAGGTCGCGATCAAGAGCGGCGACGCCACCCTCAACGAGGGCACGGTCGAGTCGGCCGCCCGCCCTCGCCGCATGACGGGGCCCCTGGGGCGATCAGATCGCCACAGGGGCCCCTTCATGCAGCGAGGGTGGGCAGCTACTCGACGGTGCCCTCGATGACGTTGGCGTCGCCGCTCTTGATCGCGACCTTCTTCGGCGGCACGACCGGCTTGGTCACGTTGCGCACCCGGATCTCGAGGATGCCGCGGTCGTAGCGGGCCTCGACGTCGTCGGCGGTGACGCCGTCCGGCAGCGCGAACTCGCGGCGGAACGAGCCGGAGCGGAACTCGCGGACGAGGACCTTGGCACCCTCGTTCGTCCGGTCGGTGAGCTCCTGACGGCTGCCGCAGACGGTCAGCCGGCCCTCGGCGACCTCGATCTCGACGTCGTTGTCGACGTCCACGCCGGGCAGCTCGAGGTGGACCAGGACGTCGGCACCGTCGGTCACGATCTCGACCGCCGGGACGAAGCCCGCCGTCGTCCGCGCGGGGGAGGCGGTGCCCCAGGTGCGGCGCACCAGGTCATCGAAGTCACGGTCCAGCCGGGAGAGGGTTGTGAACGGGTCCCAGGCGAGCATGGCCATGTGGCTCCTCCAGAAGTGTCGGCCCCGGACGCACCGGAGCGTTAGCACTCGTCCTACGTGAGTGCTAACGCTCCAATGGTCGGGACGCATTCCCGGGGGCTGGCGGTTCGGGCATGAAGGGCACGCCAGGGCGATCTATTCGCCACAAGGGGCCCTTCATGCAAGGAGCAGCCTCATGCAAGAAGCGGTGGTCAGCCCTTCTCGATCTTGACGTAGTCGATGTCACCCTCGAAGTAGTCGCAGGTGATCGTGACCTGGTCGCAGGTGGCCTTGCCGCCGATCGCCAGCGGCTTCTTGTTCGAGATGCTCCCGGTCGGGCCATTGGCCCGGCTCGTCACGACGCCGTCGACCCACATCGACACCTGGGTGGCGGTGCGCTTGCAGGTCACGGTGTGCCAGTTGCCGTCGTTGAGCGGCACCTTGGACGACGCCGTCCGCTGCTCGCCGTTGGAGCCCTTGAACAGGCACTTCACGATGCCCTTGGGCGCCTGGAACTTGAAGTAGCCGCCGACGGTCGCGCTCTGGCCCTTCTGGATGATGTTGCCGAACCGCTCCAGCGTGCGGTAGCGAACCGTCACGGTGTAGGTCGAGGTGCCCGGGTCGAGCTTGTCGTTGTCGGGCACGAGCACGAGGCGCTCCGGCTTGGCCGGGGGCTCGTTGGGCTTGACGTCGGACCAGCGGTAGCCAACCGCCCCGCCGTACGCGACGCCGGTCTGCACCGCCGCGCCGATCGACCCGTTGAGGCCGTTGCCGCTGCTGTCGACCATGGTCCGCGCGCCGGCCGGCTCGTTCATCTCGTAGAGGGCGACCGTGGAGACGGCCGCGTTGGCGGGCAGGGCGACCGCGAGGAGCAGGCCGGCCGCAGCACTGGCGATGAGAACGGGGCGGTGCGGACGACGCAGACGCATGGGCTTTCCCCCGAGGGCGGTGGGCGCGGATGATGCCTGGCAGCACCATGGTGGGGACCTCGGCGCGGAAATGTCCACTCCTGGCCGGGCCCGACTGCGCAGCGTCCGCAGCCGGGCACCGACCGCTACAGGACTAGCCCAGATGCACGCGCGCGGACGCCTTCGCCACCGCTTCGCGCAGCGCCCGGACCGCCGCCGACGGGGCCAGCGCGGCCGCGCCCGGACCGCCGCTGGTGACAGCGTTCGCCGCCCCCACCGGCGCGTAGGGCAGTGCCCCCGTGCTGCCGGAGGCGTAGCCGAAGGCCTTGGTCGCCGCCGTCTCGCTCACCGCGCCGATGCCGCCGAGGATCAGCCCGAAGCCGAGCTGGGTGTGCCGGAGCTTGATGAGGTCGCCGGTCCGGGTCGACAGCGACGTCGGCGAGGTGATGAGCACCGGCGACAGCAGGCTGCCCAGGGCAGCCCCGCCGGACATCGCGTCGGGGAAGTTCAGTCCGCTGGCCAGCCCCCAGTACTCGTCCCCGGTCGGGAACAGGAACCCGCTGTCGGCGACCAGCGCCGAGGTGTGGAACCGGTCGGTGCCCGCGTAGGAGACGTCCGCGAGCGACCCCAGGGCGCCCTTGGCCTGGCCGCCGACCGCGACGATCGGCGTCCCCGCGGTCTGCTCGTTGGCGAGGAACGTCGCCACGTTGCCGGGCAGGGAGTAGTCGTTGGTGAGGACGACGGCGCCGAGGCTGTCGGGGTTGGCCAGCGCGGCCGGCCCGGCCGACAGCGCGTCCGGGAAGTTGCGCCCGGTCGCGGCGAGGACGGGCCCGAAGTCCACGCCGGTGAGGGCGCCGGCGCGTGCCTTGACGGCGGCGGCCACCAGCAGCGAGGTCTCGATCCGGGTCGACCCACCGATCCGGACGACGTTGCCCGCGCCGAACTTGGTCTTCAGCGCCGACTCCACCGCCGGGCTGAGGGCCCCCGTGCCGCCGACGACGAAGACCTTGGCGCCGGGCTCGAGCACGCGGTCGAGCTCAGCCGACACGTCCGGCAGCAGGGTCGACGGCGGCGTGAGCAGCAGCGGACCGCCGTACGCCCCGGCGAGGGGGACGCCGGCGAGGGCGTCCGGGAACAGGTCCGCCCGGGCGACCACCGCGCCCTCGGCGCTGTCGTCGCCGAAGCTGTTGAAGGAGATCGAGATCGCCGTCTCGATGCGGGTGGGTCCGGCCAGCCGGACGGCGTAGTCGTAGAGGAAGTCCGTCGTCGTCGCGTTGAGCGTGACCAGGTCGACGCTGGTGTCGGCCGCCGGCCAGCTCGGCCCCGCGGCCACGCCGTGGCTGACGACCGCGCCGCTGCCGCCGGTGCAGGCGGCCTTGATCGCGGCGAGGGAGTGCCCGTTCGCCGCGCCGCCGGCGAGCGCCCCCAGCGCGCGGGAGAGGTACCAGGTGCCCGCCGCGGCGTCCCAGCGCTGCCAGGACGTGCTCGGGGCGCCGCCGCCGACCGCGGTGTTGCCGAACCGGGTCGGGTCGAACACCAGCCGCAGGTCGGCGCCCGCGTCGCAGCTGACCGTGACCTCCAGCCGCGGGACGGCGGTGGCGTTGTCCGTCTTGGTCGAGTAGGCCAGCGTGGTCAGGGACGCCACGGCGGTGCCGGCCGCGTCGAGGGTGCCGACCTGCACCTCGTCCGCGGCGGCGCCCAACGTCTGCAGCTGGACGCTGCCGTCCAGTGCCCCCGACGCCGGCGTCCGGTTGACGATGTTCGACTCCGCCGCGCCGCCGAGCTGGTCGAAGTCGATCCACCACAGGGTGGGCGGTGTGGGGTCCGCGCCGCTGTCCCAGTAGTTGAAGTCGTCGAAGCCGACGACCTGCGTGACGGCGACGACGGCGCCCGCCTGCGAGGGCACCAGCGCGGTGGCGAGCACGGCGGCGGTCACCCCCGTGGCGACGACGGCGGCGCGACGGACACGGCGGAGGGGAGCGGGCATCAGGCAGGGTCCTTTCCGGGCCTGGTCGGCGCTTCGGACCCTACCGGCGGCGGTCCCCGATCCCGGGGAGCCGGGGGCGTGGCGGAACCGTGACCTCCTTCGGGGCCGTCAGACCGGCGAACCGTGATCAAGGGTCATAGAGTGAGGTGACCCGCGGCCCCGGGCCGCCCGCATATCGAAAGGGACATCCCAGCTATGGACCTCGGCGACTTCCTCTGGAGCCTCGTCGTCATCTTCTTCATGGTCATGTACTTCATGATCATGTTCCGGATCATCATCGACCTGTTCCGCAGCGATGACGTCGGCGGCTTCGCCAAGGCGATCTGGCTGATTGCGATCATCTTCCTGCCGCTCATCACGATGCTGATCTACGTCATCGTCCGCGGCAAGGGCATGGCCGAGCGGGACATGAAGCAGATGGCCGACTACAAGGCGCAGCAGGACGCGTACATCAAGCAGGTGGCCGGCTCGGGTGGCGGCGCCAGCGCCGCCGAGCAGATCGCCAAGGCGCAGGAGCTGCTCAGCTCCGGCGCGATCTCCCAGGAGGAGTTCAACGCCCTCAAGGCCAAGGCGCTCGCCTGACCTCACGGGGCCTCGCCCCCGCAAGTTGATCAAGGAGTAGGGCACCACTCGGGTTCGTCCCGGTGGTGCCCTTTTCCTTGATCAAGGCACGGGGTCAGTGGGGGCGGTGCGATCAGCCCCGGTCGGGCTGGGCGCGGTACCACTCGTACGTCGCGGCGATCCCCTCGCGCAGGCCGATCCGCGGCGCCCACCCCAGCGCGGCGAGCCGGCTGACGTCGAGCAGCTTGCGCGGCGTCCCGTCCGGCTTGGTGGTGTCCCACTCGAGGGTGCCCTCGTAGCCGACGACGTCTGCGACCAGCTCGGCCAGCTCGCGGATCGTGAGGTCCTCGCCCACGCCGACGTTCACCGGCTCCGGGTCGTCGTACCGCTCGAGCAGGAACAGGCAGGCCCGGGCCAGGTCGTCGACGTGCAGGAACTCCCGCCGTGGCGAGCCGCTGCCCCACAGCGTCACCGCCGGCGCCCCGGCGGCCTGGGCCTCG
Organism: Actinomycetes bacterium; assembly: GCA_025455945.1. Lineage (GTDB taxonomy): Bacteria > Actinomycetota > Actinomycetes > Prado026 > Prado026 > Prado026. The sequence continues at coordinate 724 of JALOLN010000161.1, read as the reverse complement.
TCGAACCGCCGGATCATCGCCGGCAGCACGTGCGAGGTCTGCAGGTCGAAGTTGTCGCCGGGGCCGTAGAGGTTCGTCGGCATCGCCGAGACGAACGAGCAGCCGTGCTGCCGGCGCAGCGCCTGCACGTGCAGCACCCCGGCGATCTTGGCGATCGCGTACGCGTCGTTCGTCGGCTCCAGCGGGCCGGTGAGCAGCGCCGACTCGTGGATCGGCTGCGGCGCCAGCTTCGGGTAGATGCACGACGAGCCGAGGAACAGCAGCCGGGTCACGCCCGCCTCGGCCGCGGCGTCCAGGACGTTGAGCTGGATCCGCAGGTTGTCGCTGAGGAAGTCCGCCGGGTACGTCGCGTTGGCGAGGATCCCGCCGACCTTGGCGGCGGCCAGGACGACGTAGGCGGGCCGCTCCTCGGCGAAGAACCGCTGCACCGGCTCACGGTCGCGCAGGTCCAGCTCCGCCGACGTCCGGCCGAGCAGGTTCGTGAACCCCTGGGCCGCCAGGTGCCGCCAGACCGCCGAGCCGACCAGACCGCGGTGCCCGGCCACGAAGACCCGGGCGTCGCGCGGGACTGGGTGGTGGAAAGGTGCGCTCACCGTGCTGACTCTGGCAGGTCGACCGGGCGGGTGGCCAGCCAGCTGCCGAGCAGGACGAGCGGGAACCCCAGCGCCATCCCGCGGGTGAACGGCTCGCCGAGCAGGCTCACCCCGAGCAGGACGGCGACCGC
>JALOLN010000160.1 GCA_025455945.1 Actinomycetes bacterium | reverse complement strand
GTCGAGGTGGCGTCGGGGCTGCTCGCGGAGAGCGCGTGAGGCGTCCGGGGGCGCTCGCGGCGGTGCTCGCGACGCTCGCGGTGGTCGTCCTCGCCCCCGGCGGCGACCACGCGGCCGGGTCGGTGCGGGCCGCGGACCCGGACGACGAACCGGTCCGGATCACCGTCACCGAGCTCAGCCCCCTGGTGCCCGCGGCGGACGCCGACCTCGTCCTGGCCGGGCAGGTGCTGAACACCGGAGAGGACCCCCTCACCGGTGTCACCGTGCAGCTGCGGCTGTCCACCGTCGCGGTCGGGGGACGCGACGAGCTGGCCGCGGTCGCCGACTCGACCGACCGGCCCCCGGGAGGCGTGCTCGCCGACTACGTCGTGCAGGTGAGCGAGCGGCTGTCCCCGGGGCAGGAGGCGCAGTGGCGGATCAGCGTGCCCGGGGCGCGGCTCGGGCTGGACGGCTTCGGCGTCTACCCGCTCGCCGTCGAGTGCCGGGCCGCCCTGCCCTCCGGGGAGCGCGACCGGGTCGGCACCGTCCGCACCTTCCTGCCGTGGACCGACGATGCCGCCGGGGTCCGCCCGACGCGGGTCGTGACGCTGTGGCCGGTGCTGGCCCCACCCAGCCGGGGCGCGGACGGCGCCGCCACGCCCACGGCCGGGGCTGCCGAGCGGGCCGACCTGCTCGGTCGCCTGGACCGGGTGGTGCAGGGGGGCGACGGTGCCGCCGTCACGTGGGTGGTGGACGGCGACCAGCTCGAGTCCGCGGCAGCAATCGCCGACGGGGCTCCGGTGGCGGGCGAGCCGGCCGGCGTCCGGGCGGACCCCGACCCCGACGCCCAGGCCTGGTTGACCCGGCTCACCGAGGCGGTCCGGGACGCCGACGTGGTCGCGGTGGGCTACGCGGACCCCGACGCCGTCGCGGTCACCCGGGCTGGGCTGGCCGCGAGCCTGGACACGGCCGCCGCACTGGGCCCGGCCGTCGCGAGCGAGGTCCTCGACCGGCCGGTCGGCGGCGACCTCGCGTGGCCGGACGAGGGCACCGCCGACACCGCGACCCTGGGCACGCTCGCCGGGACGGGTGCCGCCGCCGTCGTGCTCTCCGACCGCTTCTCGCCGACGGTACGGACCGTCTCCTACACCCCGGACGCCGTCGGTCCGCTCACCGGCACGGACCTCACCGCCGTCGTGGGCGACGCACGGCTGTCGCGGCTGCTCGCCCGCGACCCCGACGCGCAGGGCGGCCCGGTCGTGGCCCGGCAGCGCTACCTCAGCGAGCTGGCCGTGGTCACCGCCGAGCGGCCCTCGGACGGCCGCTCGGTCGTGGTCGTCCCGCCCCGGTACGTCGACCCGGACCCGGCGTACCTGCGCGACCTGTTCGCCGCCGTGGCGGCGGTGCCGTGGGCGGAGCCGGTCACCCTGCAGCAGCTGCGCGCCGACGCCGCCGCCGGCCCCGCCCGCCGCCAGCCGAGCTACCCGGCCTCCGTCCGCGGCCGCGAGGTCGCCGCCACCCAGCTCGCCACGGTCACGGCCGGACGGCGCGCCCTCACCCAGCTGACCGGAGTCCTCACCGAGCCGCAGCCGCTGGTCGACGGGTACGAGCGGGCGCTGCTGCGCGGGGAGTCGTCAGCCTGGCGCACCCGGCGCACCGAGGGGGCCGCGTTCGCCGCCGAGGTCACCGCGGCCATCCAGGCCGCCCGGGACAGCGTCGCGATCGTGGCCACCGGCCAGGTCACACTCGCCGCACGCAGCGGCCTCATCCCGGTCACCGTCGTCAACGGGCTCCCGCAGGCGGTCACCGTCCGGGTCGGCGTCACCGCGATCCCGGCGGTCCGGCTGAGCGTGACCCCGCCACCGCCGGTCACCGTGGCCGCCGGCCGCCGGCAGAGCGTGGAGGTGCCCGCCGAGGCCACCGCCGTGGGCCGGGTCGACGTGGAGGCCCGGCTGCTCACCCCTGACGGGGCACCGTACGGCCCCCCGGTGACGATCCCGGTCCAGGTCACCGGCCTGGGTCGGGTGGCGGCCGTCATCGTCGGCGCCGCGCTCGCCCTGCTCGCCGTCGCCTTCGCCGTCCGGCTCGGCCGGGCCGTCCGCCGCGGCCGTCAGCGGACCGCGCCGTGAGCGCGGAGCCGGGGGCCGCCGGGCTGGTCCGTTCCAGCTCGGTGATGGCGGCGGGCACCGTCGCCAGCCGGGTCACCGGGATGGTGCGCAACTCGGTCGTCATCGCGGCCATCGGGACGTCGGTCTTCGCCGACACCTACTCCATCGCCAACGCCCTGCCCAACATCGTCTACATCCTCGTCGCCGGCGGTGCGCTCAACGCCGTCTTCGTCCCGCAGCTCGTCCGGCACATGAAGGACGACGCGGACGACGGCATCGCCTACGCGCAACGGCTGGTCTCCGCGGTCACCGTCGTGCTCCTGGGGCTGACCGTCGTCGCGGTGCTGCTGGCTCCGCTGCTCGTGCGGCTGTACGCGACCCGGGGCTGGACCGAGCAGGACCTGGCGGTCTCCACCGCTTTCGCCCGGTACTGCCTGCCGCAGATCCTCTTCTACGGCGTGTTCACCATGCTGTCCCAGGTGCTCAACGCCCGCGGCCACTTCGCGGCGCCGATGTTCGCCCCGATCGTCAACAACGTCGTGGTCGTGGTCGCCGCCGTCGGGTTCCTGCTGGCGGTCGGCACCGACCCCGCGACCGCCACCGTGACGCCCCGCGAGGTCGCCCTGCTCGGCATCGGGACGACGCTCGGGGTGGTCGCCCAGGCCGTCGTCCTGCTGCCGTTCCTCCGCCGGACCGGCTTCCGCTGGCGGCTGCGCGCCGACCTGCGTGGCACGGGGCTGGGCCGGGCCTTCTCGCTGGCCAAGTGGACCATCGTGCTCGTCCTGGTCAACCAGGTGGGCTACCTGTTCATCACCCGGATGGCGACGTCGGCCGCGGTCCAGGGCGCGACCAACAGGGCCGCCGACGCCGGCTTCACGGTCTACTCCTCCGCCCACCTGGTGTTCATGCTGCCGCAGTCGGTCATCACCGTGTCGGTCGTCACCGCGCTGCTGCCGCTGCTCAGCCGGCAGGCCCACGCCCAGCGCCTCGGGGAGATGCGCCGGGAGGTCGCCCGGGCGCTGCGGCTCACCGGGGCGCTCATCGTGCCGGCGGCAGCGGCGTTCGTCGTGCTCGGCCCGCAGATCGGCGTGCTGCTGTTCGGCTACGGCAACGCCGGGGTGGGCGGCGGGGAGGTCCTCGGCCTCACCTTGGCCGCGTTCGCGATCGGGCTGCCCGCGTTCAGCGCCTACTACGTCCTGCTGCGCGGCTTCTACGCCCTGGAGGACACCCGGACGCCGGCCCTCGTGGCGGTGGTGCTCAACGTCCTCAACGTCGGGCTGGCCTTCGCGTTCTTCCGGTGGCTGCCCGAGGGCGACCAGGTGCCGGGGCTGGCCCTCGGCTACTCCCTGGCCTACCTGCTGACCCTCGTGCTGCTGTGGCAGCTGCTGCGGCGCCGGCTGCACGGCCTGGAGACCTACGACGTGGTCCGCACCCACGTGCGCGTCACGCTGGCCGCCACGTTCGCCGGCGCGGTGGCGTTCGGCGCCGCCCGGCTGGTCGAGCGCCCGCTGCCGGCCGGGTTCGTCGAGTCCCTCGCCGTGGTCGCGGCGGGGCTGCTCGTCGGGGGGGCCTGCTACCTGTGGCTCGCCAGGCGGATGCGGGTGCGCGAGCTCGCCACCATCGTCGACGCCGTCACCGGGCGGCTGCGCCGGCGCTAGCCCGACTCGGGCCCGCCGACCCCTCAAGACCGGCCCCCTGGGAGCCGACCCTTCCGGCATGACGGCCGCACGCCCCCTCCCACCGCGTCGCGCCCCGGGCACCCGCCCCCGGTGCGACGACCACGGCGGCATCGTCCTGGGCTGGCTGGTCAAGCTCACGCTCACGCTCACGCTGCTCGGCGTCGTGCTCTTCGACTTCATCGGCGTCGGCGTGGGTCGGGTCACCACGAGTGACGCCGCCACCCAGGTCGCCGTCGCGGGGCAGGACGGCTTCCAGCAGCGGCAGAACGCCGAGGACGCCTACCGGACGGCGACCGCGGCGGCGGCCGCTGCGGGGGCCACGCTGGAGGCGTTCACGGTCGCCCGCGACGGCACCACCACCGTGACGGTGAGCAAGCCGGTCAACACCCTCGTGCTCTTCCGCCTGTCGTTCACGCGAGACCTGACCGTGGCCAGGGCCACCGCCGTGCAGACCCCGCGCCCCTCGTGAGCCGGCGGGGGGGCCGGCTCGTCGCCCTGGGCGCCGCGGGGCTCGCGCTCGTCGCGCTGCTGCCGGGTGCGGCGGCGGCGGATCCGGGCATCGAGTCCGCGCAGGCCCGGGCGCAGGCGCTCAGCGCCGACGTCGCCGAGCTCGAGCAGCAGGCCGAGGTCGCCACCGAGGACCTCAACGCCGTCCAGGACCGCCTCGGCCGGGTGGTGACGGCCGCCGTGAGCGCCTCCGAGCGACTCGGGGACCTGACGCTGCGGGCCCGCGACGAGCGGGCCACGACGACCCGCAGGGTGCGGGCGCTGTACATGTCCGGCGGCAGCGCCGGGCTCTACGCGTCCGTGCTGCGCGCCGGTGACATCAGCGAGGCCCTCACCCGGGCGGACGTCGTCGGCCGGGTGCTGCGCGCCGACCGGGTCGGGCTCGGCCGGACCCAGGACGAGCTCGCCGAGGTCACCGCGGTCCGGGCCGAGCTCGACCAGCTCGCCGCCGAGCGCACCCGGCTGGAACAGCAGGCGCGCGAGACCCGTGCGCTGGTCGAGGACCTGCTGGGCCGGCGCCGCAGCGAGCTCGCCGCCGCGAGCGCCCTCGTCGTGCGCCTCGTCGAGGAGGAGCGGGCCAGGGCCGCGGCGGCCGCAGCCGCGCGGGCGGCGGCGAGCCTGGCCACCGCAGCCGACGCGCCGCAGACCCTGCCGCCGGGCACCCCCGCCGTGGTGGTGGCCGCCGTGACCGCGGCGCGCAGCCGGCTCGGCGTTCCCTACGTGTACGCCGCCACCGGGCCGGACAGCTTCGACTGCTCGGGACTCACCCAGTGGGCCTACCGGCAGGCCGGAGTCGCGCTGCCCCGGACCTCCCGCCAGCAGTGGTGGGTGGGCGCCCACCCGAGCCTGGCCGAGCTGCTGCCCGGCGACCTGCTCTACTGGGCGACCGACCTGGCCAACCCGGCCACGATCCACCACGTCGCCCTGTACATCGGGGACGGGTACATGATCCACGCGCCACGCACCGGAGACGTCGTCCGGGTGGCGCGGGTCTACCTCGACGGCTACATCGGGGCCACCCGGCCCTGGGGGGCGGC
>JALOLN010000159.1 GCA_025455945.1 Actinomycetes bacterium | reverse complement strand
GGGACCGACCTGCCCAGTGCGTTGGCCGCCGAGGGGGTGGCCCTGGCCGTCGTGCACCTGCCGTCCCCAGGTGCGGCCGAGGTCCGGGCCCGACTGGCCGGCAGCCCGGTGCTGCACGAGGGCCCGGAGCTGCTCGTCGTGGACGTCGGCCCGGTCAGCGGCCGGCCTCCTCGAGCCCCGTGGGCGGCCGCGCTCGGGTGGCTCGCCCTCGGCTCGGTGATCATTGCTGTCGCCTGGTCCTGGATTCGCTGCCGCGCGCCCCTTCGGCTGCTACCCTGAGCCCGTCCACGCAGCCTCGACGACGGAGTGAGACGTGATGGTCAAGGACGACTCTGGGGCCGCGATCGCTGCTCTCGTCGCCGTGGTCGCCGGCGCAGTGCTCGCAGGCGTCGCGTCGTTCGGTGTCGTCAGTGCGTTCAGCAGCAGCCCAGACCCGATCAAGAGTCCGCTCGTCCAGTACGACGCGCGCTGACCTCTCCCTGCGGAACGACCGTTTCCTCATCCGTGTGATCTGACGGCGTCGGGCGGCCCGAGGCTTTCAGCAGCGCCCTCTCCACCCCCCGCGTCGTCGCCTCCCAGCTGAACCGACGCGCGTGCGACCGGGCGGCCGCACCGAAGCCGGCGCGGATCCCGTGCTCGTCGAGCAGTCGCTCGACGGAGTGCACGAAGCCGTCGTCGTCGTCTGCGAGCAGCCCGGTTACCCCGTGGACCACCGACTCCGTCGTGCCGCCGGCGCTTCGGAACGCGACGGTCGGGGTGCCGTGGAACCCGGCCTCGACGACGACCAGTCCCCAGCCCTCCTTCACCGACGGCAGCAGGTGCAGCCAGCTCGACGCGAGCAGCCGGTGCTTGACGTCCTCTTCCACGAACCCGACGAAGTCGACCCGGTCGGCCACCCCCAGGCGGTGGGCGGTCTGCTTGAGCTCGGGCTCCCAGTAGCCCTGGCCGACGACGGTCAGCCGGAGATCGGGGAAGCGGTCGGACAGCCGGTGCACCGCCTCCAGCGCGAGCTCGACCCGCTTGTGGGGCACCAACCGACCGAGCACGACGAGGCTGGGGTGAGGGGTCCGCGGAACCGCCCAGTCCGCAGGCAGCCGCGGCAGGTCGTTGCCGGAGTACACGACCTCCACTCGCTCCGGCGCGACGCCCAGGGCCGCCAGCTCGTCCCGGCTCGCCTCGGACACGGTCACGTACGGCCGGCCCGCGTAGACCCGTGGCGCGACGTCGGACTCCAGCCACCAGCCGAACCGGGAGCGCAGCGGGCCGAAGACCTCCGGCCACTGCTCGCGGTGGACGTGGTGGACGACGTTGACGACCGGCGTCCTGGTCCACAGCGGGGTCCAGAAGGGCACCCCGTTCTGGATGTCGAGCACGACGTCGTACCGACGCCGCCCGGCCAGGTGCAGGGCCGCCCGGCCGTACACGCTGTACCGCCGTCCGCGGCGCAGGAAGACCCGCTGGTCGCGGACCTCGCGGGCCGACGCGCCCGGATAGCCGGCCGTGAACACCGTGACGTCGTGCCCGAGCGCGATGAGCCCCTCGGACACGCGCTCGACGAAGGTCTCCGACCCGCCGGCCTCGGGGTGCCCGGAGTCGCGCCACGTCAGGATGAGCACGTGCATCGACCTGGGCCCTCCCTCCCTCGGCGGATCAGGCGCCCACCCTACCGACCGGGCGGATGGGGAGGCGCCCGGTTCCCGGGGTCGCTCACCGCCCCGGGCTAGCATCTGGCCGGTGACGAGCGGCGACGGCGACGGTGACGGGCTGCGCCGCTCGGTGGCGCTGCTGAGGGCGTTTGCGGTCGAGCAGTCCGAGCCGGCCCGGTTCTACGGGGCCCTGGCCTCCGACTCCGTCCGCACGGTGCTGCGCTACGCGCCGCTCGCCGGGGCGGTGGTGCTCGACGTCGGGGCGGGGCCAGGGGAGTTCGCCCGCGCGTTCGTCGGAGCCGGGGCCAGGTACGTCGCCGTGGACGCGGACCCGGACGCACTGTCGCCGGTCGCGGCCCCGGGGGCGCACGCGCTGGTGGCTCGTGGTGAGCGGCTCCCGGTCCGTACCGGCGGCGTGGACGTGGCCTTCAGCAGCAACGTGTTCGAGCACGTGCGCCGGCCGGCGGCGCTCGGCGACGAGCTGGTGCGGGTCACTCGGCCGGGTGGGCTGGTCGTGGTCTCGTACACGAACTGGCTGTCGCCGTGGGGCGGGCACGAGACGTCCCCGTTCCACTACCTCGGCGGGCGCCGTGCGATCCGGCTGTACCGGCGCCGCTACGGCCACCTGCCCAAGAACCGGGTGGGGGAGAATCTGTTCCGCGTCTCGGTGGCCGACGGCCTCACCTGGGCCCGGCGGCAGCCCCAGGCCCGACTGCTCGACGCCCGGCCGAGGTACTACCCGGGCTGGGCCCGGCCGCTGCTGGCCGTGCCGGGGCTGCGCGAGGTCGCCACGTGGAACCTGCTGCTCGTGCTGCGCCGGGCATGACCGAACGCGTCGTCGAACGGGTCCGCGAGGCCACCGGGGCGGTCGTCCTGGTGGGCGTGGCACTCATCCAGTCGCCGGGCCGGATCGTCGCCGACACCAAGCTGGACCTCGTGCTGGAGCCGGGTGGCTTCCTCGCCCGGTCCCTGCAGGCATGGGACCCGCAGGCGGCCTTCGGCCAGCTGCAGAACCAGGCCTACGGCTACCTGTTCCCGATGGGGCCGTTCTTCTGGGCCGGGCACGCCCTGGGGGTTCCGGCGTGGATCGTCCAGCGGCTGTGGTGGGTGCTGCTCCTCCTCGTCGCGTACGCGGGCCTCCTCCGGCTGGCCCGGGCGCTCGGCATGGGGACGCCGGCCACACGGCTGATCGCCGCGATGGCGTATGCCCTCGCCCCGCGCGTCGTCACGGTCCTGGGGGCGATCTCGGTCGAGGCGCTGCCCATGGCGGTGCTGCCCTGGGTCCTGCTGCCCCTGGTCCGCGGCACACGGGGCGGGTCACCGCGACGGGCTGCCGCCCTGTCCGCCCTCGCGGTCGCCGCCATGGGCGGGGTGAACGCGGCCGCGACGCTGGCCGTGCTCGTCGTCCCGCTGGTCTTCCTTCTCACCCGGGCCCGGGGACCGCGCGCCCGGCGGCTGCTGGCGTGGTGGCTGGGCTGCACGGCGCTGGCCGTGTCCTGGTGGATGCTCCCGCTGGTCGTGCTCGGCCGGTACGCCTACCCCTTCCTCGACTACATCGAGACCTCGGCCGTGACCACGTCGGTCGCGTCGGCGACCAACGTGCTCCGCGGCGTCGACCACTGGCTCGGCTTCCTCGTCACCGGCGACGGGGCCACCTGGCCCGCCGGCTACGAGCTGGCCGCCCGCCCGCTCCTCGTCGCGGCCACCGTCGCGGTGGCCGGGCTTGGGCTGGCCGGCATCGCCGCCCGGACGACGCCCGAGCGACGCTTCCTCGGCTGGTCGGTGCTCGTCGGCATGCTGCTCGTGGGCATCGGGTACGCCGGGCCCGGGGGCAGCCCGCTGGCCGAGCCGGTCCAAGCGCTGCTCGACGGTCCGCTCGCCGCCTTCCGCAACGTGCACAAGTTCGACCCCGTCGTCCGGCTGCCGCTTGCGCTCGGGCTGGCCGCTGCGCTGGCACGGGCGCCTGAGGCGGCCCGCCGTCTCAGCACCGTGGTGCCCGGCGAGGAGGGGGTGTGGCTGCGCGCCCGGCCGGCGCTCACCGGTCGGCTGGCGCACGTCGCGGCGGTGGCGCTGCTCGCCCTGGCCGCGCTGCCCGCCCTCGCCGGTCGGCTGGCGCCACCCGGGACGTTCGAGGAGGTGCCCGACGCATGGGCGGCCGCGGCGGACTGGCTGGCGGACCGCGAAGGTGAGGAGGGGGGACGTGCCCTGCTGGTCCCGGCGTCGCAGTTCGGCGACTACACCTGGGGCCGGCCCGCCGACGAGCCCCTCCAGGCCCTGGCGGCCTCGCCCTGGGCGGTCCGCAACGCGGTCCCGTTGGGCGCGCCCGGTGCAACCCGGCTGCTCGATGCGGTGGAGTCCGAGCTCGCGCTGGGCCGGGGCAGCGCCCTGCTCGCCCCCACACTGCGCCGGGCCGGGGTCCAGTACCTGCTGCTGCGCAACGACCTCGACGCGTTCACGGCCGGGACCCCCCCGATCGTCGCCCGAGCCACCCTGCTCGGCTCCCCGGGGCTGACCAAGGTCGCCGGGTTCGGCGGCTCGCCCGACCCGTTCCAGTGGTCGCTGTTCGCCGCCGGTCGGGACCAGCCCGAGGACCTGGAGAGCCTCGAGGTCTTCGCCGTCGACGGCACGGCGGAGCGAGTGACCCTGCTCCGGGCCGACGCCGTCGGGCTGTCCGGCGGGCCGGAGGCCACGCTGGGGACAGCAGCCGGGCTGGAGGGGCGTGCCCTCGTCGCGGTGGCGGACGGTGGCCGCACCGCGCCGGCCGTCATCACGGACACGCTGCGTCGCCGGGCCAAGGCCTTCGGGTCACCCACCCCGCGGGACTACACCCCGACGCTGCGTGCCACCGACGACGTCCTGCGCGGGCGGCCGGCGGGCGACGTGCTGCCCTACTCGGGGCCGCCGCACGAGACGGTGGCCGTGCTGGTCGGGGCGCGGGGCGTCACGGCGTCGTCGTCCGCCGCCGAACCCGCGGCGGTCCGTCCTCTAGGCCCCGCCGTCCGCCCGGCCGCAGCGGTCGACGGCGACCCCCGGACCGCGTGGGTGTCCGACGCCGGCGACAGCCGGCCCCGGCTGCGCGTGGAGCTGGCGCGGGCGGTGCAGACCGGCCCGGTGACCGTGTCGGCGCGGGACCTCCCCGCGAACGTGCCGACGCCGCGCTCGGTGACGGTGCGAACCGACGCGGGGGACGGCGTGGCCCGGTTCGTCGACGGGGTGGCCCGGGTCAGGCTCCCGGCCGGGGCGACCACGACGCTCGAGCTCACCGTCGAGCCCGGCGGCGACGGAAGCTCGGGCGTGGGGATCAGCGAGGTCACCCCCGCCGCGCTTCCCGCCGTGGCGGAGCCCCTGGCGCTGCCCCGCGACGCCGCAACCGGCGCGAGCACCCGGTGGGTGCTCGCCCGCGAGCCGGGTGCCCGACGCAGTTGCGTCCTGCCGGGGCCGGAGTGGGCCTGCCAGCCGTCGCTCACCCGCCCGGCCGAGGAGAGGATCCTCGACCGGCTGGTCGACCTCGGCAGCGCCACGTCCGTCGGCGTCGAGATCGACGTCGTCCCTCGGCAGGGCGCGGCACTGGAGGACCTGGTGGATGCGGCGGTCGGGGTCTCGGTGAGCGCCTCGAGCCGGCTCGTGGCGGACGTGGCCGCCCGCCCCGGCGCGGCCCTGGACGGCGACCCGGCCACCGCGTGGCTGGCCACCCCGGCCGACGCCCGGCCGACGCTGACCGTGCGCTACCCGGCACC
>JALOLN010000158.1 GCA_025455945.1 Actinomycetes bacterium | reverse complement strand
CCGAGTCCCCCATGCTCGACCCCGACCTCGGCCTGGACTACCGCCTGGTCGTCCACGGGGAGCAGCGGTTCGTCCTGCACCGCCCGGTCGTGGCGGGGGACGTGCTGCGCGTGGTGAGCAGCGTCACCGACATCCGCGACGCCGGGCGCAACGAGCTCGTGACCACGCGCACGGCGGTGACGACCCTGGACGGGGAGCAGGTCGCGGAGCTCTTCAGCACGGTGGTCTCGCGCGGGACCGCCGCTGGCGAGGGGAGCCGCTGATGGCCGCCACCGTCTCCTACGACGACGTCGAGGTCGGCACGCCGCTGCCGCCTGCGCAGTTCCGCGTCCACCGGGCGGACCTCGTGATGTACGCGGGGGCGTCCGGCGACTTCAACGTCATCCACTGGAACCAGCGCATCGCCACGGCGGTCGGGCTGCCCGACGTCATCGCGCACGGCATGCTCACCATGGCCCGGGCCGGCCGGGTGGTCACCGACTGGGTCGGGGACCCGGGTGCCGTGCTCGAGTACGGCGTGCGGTTCACCCGCCCCGTGGTCGTCCCGGACGACGACCGGGGCGCGCTGCTCGAGGTCGCCGGGGCGGTGCGCGAGAAGCTCGACGGCCGGCGCGTCGCCGTGGACCTCACCGCGACGGTCGGCGGCGAGAAGGTCCTGGGCCAGGCCCGAGCAGTCGTCCAGCTGGCCTGACGGCTGGTGCGCGAGCTCCGCGACGTCCCGCTGTCCGCCCGGACCACCCTGCGGCTCGGCGGCCCGGCCCACCGGCTGGTCGAGACCCAGACCGAGGAGGACCTCGTCGAGGTCGTCACCCGTACCGACCGTGCCGCCGAGCCCCTCCTCGTGCTCGGCGGGGGGTCGAACCTCGTGGTGGGGGACGGCGGCTTCGCCGGGACCGTGGCGGCCGTGGGCTCGCGCGGGGTCGACGTCCGCCCGGCCGGGGCCGACCGGACCGGCCTCGTGGTCGCTGCCGGGGAGCCCTGGGACGCACTGGTCGAGCGCAGCGTGACGGAGGGCTGGGCCGGCATCGAGGCGCTGTCCGGCATCCCCGGGCTGGTGGGGGCCACCCCGGTCCAGAACGTGGGCGCCTACGGCCAGGAGGTCGCCGAGACGGTGGTCGGTGTGCGCGTGCTGGACCGCTCGACGGGTGCCGTCGGGACGCTGACCGCCGCGGACTGCGGCTTCGGTTACCGCCACAGCGTGTTCCGGGGCGCCGACCGCTGGGTGGTGCTCTCCGTGCACCTCCGGCTGCGGCGCTCCGACCGCTCGGAGCCGGTGCGCTACGCCGAGCTGGCCCGGGTCCTCGACGTCCCGGTGGGGGGGACGGCGCCGCTCGCGGAGGTCCGCGAGGCCGTGCTCGGGCTGCGCCGCGCCAAGGGCATGGTGCTCGACCCGGCCGACCCTGACACGGTCAGCGCCGGGTCGTTCTTCACCAACCCGGTCCTGGACCCGCCGGCAGCGGCCGTGCTGCCCCCCGACGCGCCGCGCTGGCCGGCAGCGGACGGGCGGGTGAAGGTCTCGGCGGCGTGGCTGATCGAGCAGGCCGGTTTCCGTCGTGGGCAGGTGCACGGCACGGCGGCCATCTCGACGAAGCACACCCTCGCGCTGGTGAACCGGGGTGGCACCTCCGCGGACGACCTGCTCGTGCTGGCCCGCGAGGTGCGGGACGGCGTGCGGGCCCGGTTCGGCGTCGAGCTGAGCCCCGAGCCGCTGCTGGTCGGCTGCTCGCTGGACTAGGTCGCGGTCGGCTCCGCGCGCGTCAGGGCAGGACCTGCTCGAGGAGTCGCTCGGCGTAGACCTCCGCGAGGACCGCCAGCAGGAACCCGAGTGCTGGGATGGCCAGGGCCCCCGCCGCCCGGCCCAGGGTCTGCTCGCCACTCGGGCTGGTCGGAGCGTCGCGCACGGCTGCATAGGTCGCGATCAGGCCCTCCAGCTGCTGCCACTCGGCCGGTGAGAGGTCCTCCAGGCGCGGCTGGTAGGAGTCGAGCAGGCCCTGCAGGCGCTGCAGCGTCTCGTCCCGGGTGTGGCGCACGATGCGGCGCACGCTCGATCGCAGCCCCACGAGTCCGCCCAGGGTCACCGCCAGGGCCACCATCGCGAAGCCCGCCACGGGCGCGAGGAGCACCGTGACGGAGTCCGGCTCCAGGAGCACGACGGCGAAGACGAAGTAGGCGGTCGTCGACGCGGCCAGGATCGTGATCGCGTACCCCCACGCGTGCAGCATCTCCTGCACGGGCGGTGAGTCCAGTGGGCTCAGCCAGGACAGGCGATGGGGGACGTGCGACTCCTTCAGCACGAAGGGAGCGAAGTGGAGCACCGACCCGACGACTGCCTCCCCGAACTCGTAGAGCAGCGTCGCCAGCATGGCGAGGCTGCCCACGTGCACGGCTCGAAGCTGACCCGGTGCCACGAGAGCGCACGCTGAGAGGACGGCGAGGGCCACCAGACCGGCGGCAGGCACCATGATCCGAAAGCGCGACCACAGCCGGGTGAGCAGGACGAGCTCGTGCAGGTCCTCGTCGCGGTCGATGGCCGGGGCGAGCGCCATGAACCTGTCAATCATGGCCGGCTGGTGCATCTGGCCGAAGGAGGCCACGTCGCTGGTGGCGAGGAGACCCGCGATCAGGAGCCAGCGCCAGATCGGTGCGTCGGCCCAGGCGCCGGCCAGCGTCGTGACCGCCACCGGGAGGAGCAGCCGCATACCGACGGTCGTCGACCAGGCCAGGGGCACCTGCGCAGGAGTCAGGGTCTGGACCGGCTGGCGCAGGACGAGGTGAACGAGCCGGCTCTGCAGGGACGCCGTGGGCCAGAAGTCGACGGGCGGGCGGCGCAGCGCGGCGAGGTCGGCCTGGAACGCCTCGCTGCGCGGGGCTCCGCCGTCGACCGGTGTCGGCTCGTCGACCGGCCAGCGCGGCCCCAATCGTCCCTCAGGAACTCCCGTCCCGCGCGCCATGCCGCCACGCTGCGCTCCTTCGTGGCGCCCGCGGAAGTGCCGAAGGTCTGCTGGCGTCAGCCGGGGTTCAGCTCGAGCCAGGCATCGATCCCGGCCAGCAGCCGGGCCCGGACGTCCGAGGGGGCCCGTGAGGCACGCACCGAGGTGCGCGCCAGCTCGGCCAGTGCCGCGTCGTCCAGTCCGTGGTGGCGGCGCGCCGCGGCGTACTGCCAGGTGAGCCGGGCCCCGAAGAGCAACGGGTCGTCGGCGCCGAGGGCGACGGGGACACCGGCGGCCAGTAGCTGCGCCAGCGGCACCGCCGCCAGGTCCGGGTAGACACCGAGCGCCACGTTGGACGTCGGGCAGACCTCGCAGGTGATGCCACGGGCGGCGAGCAGCTCCAGGACCTGCGGGTCCTCGACCGCACGGACGCCGTGCCCCACGCGGTGGGCGCCGAGCGCGTCGACGCAGTCGCGGACGCTGTCCGCGCCCAGCAGCTCACCGCCGTGCGGGACGCAGAGCAGGTCCGCCCGGGCGGCGATCCGGAACGCCCGATCGAAGTCCCGCGGCGGCCCGCGGCGCTCGTCGTTGGCCAGCCCGAACCCCACGACGCCCCGACCGGCGTGGGCCACCGCCAGCCGGGCCAGCGTCCGCGCGTCCAGCGGGTGCCGGGTCCGGTTGGCGCCGATGACGACGCCGACGCCGACGCCGGTCGCCCGGGATGCGGCCTCGGTGGCCGCCAGGACCAGCTCGAGGAAGGCGGTGAGGCCGCCGAACCGGGCGGCGTAGCCACTGGGGTCGATCTGGATCTCCAGCCACCCCGACCCGTCCGCGGCCTCGTCCTCGGCCACCTCGTGCACCAGCCGGCGCACGTCGTCGGGATGCCGCAGCACCGACCGGGCGATGTCGTAGAGACGCTGGAAGCGGAACCAGCCGCGCTCGTCCGCGGCTGACAGCCGGGGGGGACGGGGGTCGAGCAGGGCGTCGGGCAGCCGGATCGCGTGCCGGGCGGCGAGGTCGAGCAGGGTGCCGTGGCGCATCGCGCCGGTGAAGTGCAGGTGCAGGTGGGCCTTGGGCAGGCGGCGCAGGTCGCGGCGGCCCTCGGACGTCACGGGGCCCAGCCTGCCCTACCGCGTGGGCGGGGCGGGCCGGGCCCGGTGCCGGCGTCAGACGAAGATGACCTGGGCGCCGTCGGTCATCTCGATGAACTCGGAGGCGTTGATGATGCCCTCGACGTCGTCGCGCAGGTCGGTCTCGTCGACCTTGTTCATGTCGGCGGACATCCGGCAGGCCCACAGGTGCCCACCCGCGGCCACGATCTGGTCGAGGAACTCGGGCACTTCGGGGACGCCGAGGTCGGCGATCTGCTGCTTGAGCATCTTCGTGGCGACCGGCTGGACCCCGGGCAGGGGAGCCAGGGCCTGCGGCATCCGCAACCCCCCGATGGGCAGGTGCATCGCGGTGTTGCCGGCCGGGCTGAACTTCAGGTCGTGCATCCGGGACTTGATGATCATGTCGAAGCCCCAGAAGGTGAAGAACAGGTGGCACTCGACGCCTTCGCCGAGGGCCGCGTTGGCCAGGATCAGGGCCGGGTAGGCCATGTCCAGGTTGCCCTTGGAGCAGATGAAGGCGATCTTGCGGCCGGTGTCCTCGTCGCCGAAGTCGGGGACGATGGGTGCGCTCATGGTGACTCGGGTCTCCGTTCGGGGTCAGACGCAGCCGTGCGGCTTGGGCAGGCCGGCGATGTAGGACATCTTCTTCGCCGGCTTCTTCGGGAACAGGGCGAACTGCTCCTTGGTCGACACGCCCCCGACCGTCTGCACCCGCCGCGTCGTCGCGGTCTCGCCCTGGGTCTTGAAGTCCTCCCGCAGGAACCGGATGACCTTCCAGTGGTCCTCGGTGAGCTCGATCCCGATGGTGGTGGCGAGCACCTTGGCGAGGTCCTCGTCCCACTCGTCGTACTCCGTGAGGAAGCCCTCGTCGTCGACGTGGACCTCGCGGCCGTTGATCGTGGTGACGGGCATGTCAGTGCGGTCCTTCCTGGGGTGAGGTGGCGGGAGTCTCCTCGCCGAGCGTGCGGAGCATGGTCATGGCCCGGGCCAGCCCGCGCCGGACCTCGGGGTCGCGCATCTGGCGGAGCAGGGCCAGCGCCGACGGGGCGGCCAGCGGCTCGTCGATGTGCTGGACGGTGACGGCCGTCCGCCGCAGCATCGTCATGACCTCCGGCTGGGTCATCTCCTTGACCGTGTTGAGGATCAGGACGACGTTGTCGCCGAGCGCGTCGGAGAGCTTGGCCATGCCGGCCCCGCTCAGCGACGTCACCTCGCTGAGCAGCTCCGAGAGGCTGCCCAGCTGGGCCAGGGTCTGCTCGAGCTGGGGTACCGCGCGGGCGGCGGTGCGCGCGAAGCGCGTGAAGTCCTCCACGGTGACGTCGACGCTGAGCTCCTGCAGCTCGCGGCTGGCGAGGTCCATCGCGTCCCGGCTGACCGGCGCGAGCTCGTGGACCAGCTCGCCCCACTGTTCGCGCGCCTCGCGCTGCCGGCGCAGCTCCGCCGTGATCTCCTCGACCTGGGCCGAGAGCCGGTCCAGCCGGTCCTCGAGCGTGGGCGTGGGGGCCACCGCCGTCATGACAGGTCCTCCGTCTCCTTGCCGGCCATCGACATCAGCGCCGGCAGCGGCAGCTCCTTGCCGGGCAGCAGGATGTTCCAGTACATCCACCGGAACATGACCTTCCCCCAGTGGTTCATCTCGGTCTCCTTCAGCAGGCTGAAGGGGCCGATGCCCGGGAGCGGGTACTTGCCCGGCAGCGGTTCGGTCTCGTAGTTGAAGTCGATGAGGAGGCCCTTGCCGTGGCCGGTCTCGATGAAGCAGTTCGCGTGGCCGTCGAACTTCTCGGTCATCTGCAGGCCCTGGATGTGCCGCAGGAAGTTGTGCGGGAACAGGTCCATCGAGAAGTGCGCGACGGACCCCGCCTTCGACGCCGGGATGTTCGAGGCGTCACCGATCGCGAAGACGTTGTCGTACTTCACGGAGAGCAGCGTCTCCTTGT
>JALOLN010000157.1 GCA_025455945.1 Actinomycetes bacterium | reverse complement strand
GTCGGTGGTCGACGCCAGCCGCAGCGGCAGGCCGTCGGCACCCAGCCAGACGGTGACCCGCAGGCTGCGCACGCCGGCCGAGCGCAGCCGCTCCAGCTCGCGGACGGTCGCCGGGCCGGGCGCCGCGGACCCCGTGGCGCCCGCCCGGTCGAGGGCGGCGGCCACGTCCACCGTCACCTCGTGACGGACCGCCGGCGCCCCGTCGACCTCGTCCGGCCCGCTGACGGACGGCGTCGCACCGGCCAGCCCGAGCAGAGCCACCGGGTCGGTCACCAGACGCAGCCGGTCCAGCAGCGCCGTCAGGGCCGCCCCGGCGCTCGGCAGGGCGACCCACGCCGCGCCGGGCGGCAGGGGCAGCCCCGCCGGCTGGGCGTACGCCGCCGCACCCACGGCGAGCACCCGCACGTCGCGCCGGACGCCCTCGTCGTCCGGGACGGTGGCGGCCCAGTCCCCCGCCGGTACCGCCCCGAAGCCGAGGGTCCCGGTCCCGGACACCGCTCCCACGTCGAGGACGTCGGTCCGGTAGGTGATCCGTGCCGTCCCGGCGGCGCCGGCCGCAGCGGCCAGTGACGTCGACAGCCGGGGGCTCGCGCGGGGCGTGGCGCTCGCCGAGGTGGCCACGGACGGCTCCGCAGCCGGGCCGGAGTCGCTGCTCCCGGACCCTGACGTGCAGCCGGTGAGCGCGGCCACGACGACTGCGACCGCTACCGGCCGGAGGTGCGCCACGGCGCCCGTCGCGCCCGTCGCGTCCGTCGCCCCGCTCGGAGGCTCAGGCCGAGGCCTCGGCGACGTCGTCCTCGGCGAGCAGGTTGCGGGTGCGGTTGGGGTCGACCGGGATGCCCGGGCCCATCGTCGTGCTGAGGGTGACCTTCTTGAGGTAGCGGCCCTTCGAGGCGGCCGGCTTCAGCCGCAGCACCTCGTCGAGGGCGGCGGCGTAGTTCTCCACCAGCGCCGCGTCGGCGAACGACACCTTGCCCACGATGAAGTGGAGGTTCGCGTGCCGGTCGGTCCGGAACTCGATCTTGCCGCCCTTGATGTCGGTGACCGCCTTGACGACGTCGTTGGTCACGGTGCCCGTCTTCGGGTTGGGCATCAGGCCCCGGGGGCCCAGGACACGACCGAGCCGGCCCACCTTGCCCATGAGGTCAGGGGTCGCGACGACGGCGTCGAAGTCCAGCCGGCCCCCTGCGACCTCGGCGATCAGGTCGTCCGCCCCGACGAGGTCCGCCCCCGCGGCGCGGGCGTCCTCCGCCCGGTCGCCGGTGGCGAAGACCAGCACCCGGGCCGTCTTGCCGGTGCCGTGCGGCAGGTTCACGGTGCCGCGGACCATCTGGTCGGCCTTGCGTGGGTCCACGCCGAGCCGCATCGCGACCTCGACGGTGGCGTCGTAACGGGTCGTGGACGTCTCCCTGGCGAGGCGGACCGCCTCCAGCGGGGAGTACAGCGCCGCGCGGTCGATCTTCTCGGCGGCGGCGCGGTAGGACTTGCTGCGCTTCATCTGCTGCTCCTTGCCTGCAGGTCGTGGTCAGCGGGCGGCGCGGCCCTCCCACGGCGGTTGGAGAGGACGTCGTCAGTCGACGACGGTGATGCCCATCGACCGGGCGGTGCCCGCGATGATCTTCTCGGCGGCGTCGAGGTCGTTCGCGTTGAGGTCGACGAGCTTGGTCTCGGCGATCTCACGCACCTGGGCGCGGGTGATCCTGGCGACCTTGGTCTTGTGCGGCTCGCCGCTGCCCTTGTCGACGCCCGCGGCCTTGAGGATGAGGCGGGCGGCGGGCGGCGTCTTGGTCACGAAGGTGAAGGAGCGGTCCTCGTACACCGAGATCTCGACCGGGATCACCTGGCCGCGCTGGGCCTCGGTGGCCGCGTTGTACGCCTTGCAGAACTCCATGATGTTGACGCCGTGCTGGCCCAGCGCGGGGCCCACGGGCGGGGCCGGGGTCGCGGCGCCGGCATTGATCTGCAGCTTGATGATCGCTGCGAGCTTCTTCTTGGGGGGCATGTCCCTCGTCCTAGTTCTTCTGGATCTGCGAGAACGACAGCTCGACCGGGGTCTCCCGGCCGAAGATCTCGACGAGACCCTTGATCCGCTGGGTGTCCGCGTTGATCTCGTGGATGGTCGCCTGGAGGCTGGTGAAGGGGCCGTCGATGACGGTCACCGAGTCGCCGACCTGGAAGTCCAGGACCTTGACCTCGGGGCGCTCGTGGGCCTTCTTCTCGACGGTCGGCCCGAGGATCGTCACGACCTCGTCGACGGTCAGCGGGGTGGGCTGGTGGGCGTGGCCCACGAAGCCGGTGACCCCGGGGGTGTTCCGCACGGCCCCCCAGGACTCGTCGGTGAGGTCCATGCGGACCAGGACGTACCCGGGGAACTTGTTGCGCTTCACCATCTTGCGCTGGCCGTTCTTGATCTCCACGACCTCCTCCTGGGGGACCTCCACCTGGAAGATGAAGTCCTCCATGTTCAGCGACGTCGTGCGGCTGGCGATGTTGGCCTTCACGCGGTTCTCGTAGCCGGCGTAGGAGTGCACGACGTACCACTCACCCGGCGCCACCCGCAGGGCGGTGCGGAAGGCCTCGATCGGGTCCTCCTCGACGGCCTCGACGGCCTCGACCACCTCGACGGTGTCGACGGCCGCGGGCTCGGCCGGGACCGCATCGGGCTCGGCGGCGTCCTCCGGACGCGGGAACTCGGTCACGCTGGGCTCTTCCTGCTGGTGGACGGACGGGAGGGTCGGTGGCCTGCGGTGCCGGCGTCAGCCGCCGCCGAAGACGAACAGCACGCCCTGGCCGAAGACGAAGTCGAGCAGGGCGACCAGCCCGGTGAGGATGAGCACGAAGACGATCACGACGCTGGTGTAGGTGCCGAGCTGCCGGCGGGTCGGCCAGATCACCTTGCGGAGCTCGGCGACCACCTGGCGGAAGAACAAGGACACCCGCGCGACGAGACCCGGCCTGGCCTCCTTGTCGCCGCGTCCCGAGCCGGAGCGGCCGCGTTCGGGCGTCGCGGTGGAGCCCCGCGTCTCGCTCACTCGCCTCACCTGTCCGTCTCGACCCTGGGAGGGGTCTGCCTCGTGCCCCGCGCCGGACGCACGGGGTGCCTTGCAGGGCCGGAGGGACTCGAACCCCCAACCACCGGTTTTGGAGACCGGGACTCTGACCAATTGAGCTACGGCCCTTCGGCGGCCACCGCAGGCCCACCGAACCCGGTGGCCCGGGCAGGCTGGGGCAGCGGCGGAGAGCCACCAGCGCCCGAGTGTACGGCCTGGCCGCCCCGCGGGCGAACCACCGGGCGCGCCGGAATGGCAGGATGCCCGCCGTGACTGCCGACGCGCTCGCCACCCCGCCACCGGCCAAGCCCCGCGTGTCCGCGCGGGTGGGCGGCATCGCCGAGTCCGCCACCCTCGCCGTCGACGCCAGGGCCAAGGCCCTCAAGGCCGCCGGACGGCCTGTCGTCGGGTTCGGCGCGGGCGAGCCGGACTTCCCCACCCCCGACTACATCGTGGCAGCGGCGGTCGCCGCGGCGCGGGACCCGCGCTGGCACCGCTACACCCCGGCGGGCGGGCTGCCGGAGCTGAAGGCGGCGGTGGCCGCGAAGACCCTGCGGGACAGCGGCTACGCCGTCGAGCCGAGCCAGGTCCTCATCAGCAACGGGGGCAAGCAGGCGCTGTACAACGCGTTCGCGACGCTCCTCGACCCCGGCGACGAGGTCCTGCTGCCGGCGCCGTACTGGACGACCTACCCGGAGTCCATCCGGCTGGCGGGCGGGGTCCCGGTCGAGGTGATGACCGACGAGACGTCCGGCTACCTGGCCACCGTCGGCCAGCTCGAGGCGGCCTGCACCCCGGCCACCAAGGTGCTCGTCTTCGTGTCGCCGTCCAACCCCACCGGAGCCGTCTACCCACCCGAGCAGGTGGCCGAGATCGGGCGCTGGGCCGCCGAGCGGGGGCTGTGGGTGGTCACGGACGAGATCTACGAGCACCTCGTCTACGGCACCGCCCGGTTCGCCTCGCTGCCCACCCTGGTCCCCGAGCTGGCCGACCGCTGCGTCGTCGTCAACGGGGTGGCCAAGACCTATGCGATGACCGGCTGGCGGGTCGGCTGGATGATCGGGCCGGTCGACGTGGTGACGGCTGCGACCAACCTCCAGTCGCACGCCACCTCCAACGTCGCGAACGTGTCCCAGCTGGCCGCCCTGGCCGCGGTCTCTGGCGACCTGTCCGCCGTGGCCGAGATGCGGGCGGCCTTCGACCGGCGCCGGCTGACCATGACGGCCATGCTCAACGCCATCCCCGGGGTGTCCTGCCCGGAGCCGCTGGGCGCCTTCTACTGCTACCCCTCGGTCAAGGGGGTGCTCGGCAGGGACGTCCGCGGCCACCGGCCGACGACGTCCGCCGAGCTGGCCGCGGTCATCCTCGACGAGGTGGAGGTGGCGGTCGTCCCCGGCGAGGCGTTCGGCACGCCGGGCTACCTGCGGCTGTCCTACGCCCTCGGCGACGACGACCTCGTCGAGGGCGTCGGGCGCATCCACCGGCTGCTCGCGGGCCTGTGACCTGCGTCATAGGACTTTCGACCCTGCCGTTGTGTGCAGGAGTGGGCATAGCGTGCAGGACGTGCACGACAGGCATGAGGCACAGGCAGAGGCGGGCACCGTCAGCGCCGTCAACGGCGCTGTCTCCGGCGCGCTGCTCACCGCGGACCAGGTCCAGCGGCTGCTCGACCTCGACCGCTCGACCGTGTACCGGATGGCCAGCGACGGCCGGCTGCCCGCGCTCAAGATCGGCCGGCAGTGGCGGTTCCCGGCCGAGCGGATCCGCAGCCTGCTCGCCCTCGAGCGGCCGGTGCCGGAGGCGGGACAGCCCCGCCCGGCGCTGCCACGCACGGTGGCCCAGCCGGTGATCGACGTGGCGGCGCAGTCCCTCGGCGTGATGATGGTCGTCACCGACATGGCCGGCCGCCCCGTCACCGACGTCGCCAACCCCAACGCCTGGTTCAGCGCCCGCGCGGGGGACGCCACGGTGCTGGACGCCTGCACGGCCGAGTGGCGGGTGCTCGCCGACGACCTGGACTTCGAGCCGCACTTCCGGACGGGGCACCTCGGCTTCGAGTGCGCCCGGTCCTTCATCCGCTCGGGCGACCGCCTCATCGGCATGGTCCTGGCCGGGGGCGTGGCCACCGCCGACCAGGGTGACCGGCGGCCCGACCTGCACCAGCTCGACCCCGACCAGCGCCACCAGGTGCTGGCCACCCTGCCCAAGATCGCCACCGTGCTGTCCCGCGCGGCGGTCGAGTCGGCACCGACCGGGGACCACGCATCCGCGGGCTCCCCACCCCAGTCAAGGAGCATGGAATGAAGCGTCTGCTGGTCCTCGGCGGGGGCACCGCCGGCACCATGGCCGTCAACAAGCTGCGGCCC